>DNZD01000086.1 GCA_003504855.1 Cytophagales bacterium | reverse complement strand
ACGCGCAGCAATTTCATGAGGATAATGTCTGTCATCGAGGAAATGCGCATCTCACGCCAGGCTTCTCCATAGTCATGATTTTTGTTTTCCAATAACATACGCGTTTCAGCTGCAGCCTCGTCATACAGTGGCACGACTTCTTCTTCCTTCATTTCCATGGGCCCTGTTTCTCCCAGTTTCAGTTGAATGAGGGCTATCAGACAGTAGTTAACAATACCGATGAATTCGTCACGGATGGGGTCATCCACCTTTTGTTGACCCTTCTCCTGAATGCTGCGGATGCGCTGCGCTTTGATATAAATCTGATCGGTGATGCTCGGTAAGCGAAGTACCCGCCACGCTGTGCCATAGTCGCGCGTCTTCTTGGCGAACAAGGCTTGGCAGGCGCTGATTATCGCTCTATATTGTGTGGATGTTTTAGTCATTTCAGCGGGTGCAAAATAACGTATTTTATACCAACAAATCATTGAACGTAGCGGGCAAACTGCTTGACCTGTCTACGCCCCGCGTAATGGGTATTATCAATATTACGCCCGACAGTTTTCACGATGGTGGCAAATTCACCGACCCGACGGCCCAGTTGAGGCATGCAGAAAAAATGATCCTTGAAGGTGCCGACCTCCTGGACATTGGTGGGTATTCCTCCAGACCTGGCGCCACCCACATCTCAGAAGAGGAAGAAGCATCCCGCGTACTTCCGGCCATCGAACGGATACACCGCGCATTTCCACATATCCCCATCTCCATCGACACCTTCCGCGCCAGCATCGCGCAACGTGGCATAGCGGCAGGTGCATCCATAATTAATGACATTACCGGGGGGGAAGGCGACCAAGAAATGTTTAGTACCGTAAGCACCTTCCGTGTACCATACATTATGATGCACATGCGGGGTACGCCCCAAACGATGAATACGATGACCGAGTACAGTAACCTGGTCCAGGACATCATTGCTTACTTCCATCCAAAGATTGCAACCCTTCATGCTGTTGGTGTTCGCGATGTTGTCATCGATCCGGGGTTTGGATTCGCGAAGACCCTTGAGCAAAACTTTGAGCTGCTGCAGAAACTCCATCAGTTAACCATCCTGGGTATGCCCATCCTCGCAGGGTTATCCCGTAAGTCCATGATATGGCGCACACTGGGTTCTTCTCCCGAAGGTGCCTTGCCCGGCACGATCGCCCTGCAAACACTGGCCCTCACCAAAGGTGCCTCTATCCTGCGCGTGCATGACGTGCGCGAAGCCGTGGAGAGTATCAAACTGCTGGCGCAACTTCCCGCTCACGAACGGATGCACCAAAAGCATTAACTTTGGTATACCATGTGGCTGTTTAAAATTGCGTTTCTGGATGTAAGCTGGGTTGACCTCATCGACATCGGCCTCGTAGCCATATTGCTCTATCAGATTTATAAAATGATCCGCGGCAGTCTCGCGGTGAGTATCTTCCTGGGCCTTCTCTCGCTCTACCTCGTGTACCTGATTGTAAGCGCCGTGCAAATGGAACTGTTGTCCAAAATTCTCGGACAGTTCATGGGCGTAGGTGTGCTGGCCATGATTATCCTCTTTCAGCCCGAGCTGAGAAAATTCCTGTTGGTCATTGGTCGAAGTACCGATTTCAACCGTGACTTCATCAAGTCCCTGACCTTGTGGCGGTCACGATATCAGGATACATTTGACGTCCACCCGGTCATTGAAGCGATCAAAAACTTCAAAGCCACCCGAACCGGCGCGACCATCGTATTCACCCGCGACACGGAATTGCGGTCATACCTGGAGACTGGTGATAACCTCGATGCTGAAATCTCCAAGCGACTGCTCATCTCCATCTTCAACAAAAATAGTCCGCTTCACGACGGTGCGGTCATCATTTACAAAGGTCGTATCAAGGCCGCGCGTTGTGTGCTGCCCCTTAGTGAAAATGATCACCTCCCGCCCCACTTCGGTCTTCGCCACCGATCGGGTATCGGTATGAGCGAAACCACCGATACGTTGGTGGTGGTGGTGTCGGAAGAGTCCGGGCGGCTGATCCTTGCACGCAATGGAAAGTACCTGCGCGGACTCAAACTGCGACAGGTAGAGGTAAAGATTCTCGAATACCTGCATGGACAAGAACCAGAACAATGGGATCAGGTAGCAGAAGAAGCCGAACCGCTGGAACCCACCGAAGCAAAAGCCTGATTCAGGCCCACACTTATTTATTTATGTCTATGAGAATCTTATGGCTGCCTTTTCTGCTTTTATCATGGACCCTGCAGGCCCAAAGTCTCGAAACCGTCATTCAAAAAGGACACGAGCTCGCTGTAACATCCATTGCCATCAGCCCCGATAGCAATTTCGTAGCTACCGGCAGCCGCGATAAGTCTGCCAAATTATGGGAGCTTCGAACAGGTCGTGAAGTGCGCAGCTTTCTGGGTCATGAACTCACCGTCACCTGTCTTCGCTTCAGCCCCGATGGCAAACTATTGATCACCGGAAGTTCTGATGGTACAGCAAGAATTTGGGAGACAAACACAGGCAAAGAGCTACGTGCTGTCAATCCGCACAAAGAAATCATCACCGATGTGGCGTTTACACCGGATGGCAAACAATATGTAGTTGCCGGTTTAAAGGGTCTGGTAACCCATTATGATCTCCAATCGCATCAGCGTGTTCGCGAAATGGAGATGAACGCTGAATCCAACCGCACGGGAGCTCAGTTTGAAATTAGTCCAGATGGAAAATGGCTGGCCTTCGGCGAAGACAACCGGTTGGCCAAGATTTTTCGCACGGCGGATTGGCAGTTGGCTTACACGCTTGAATACGGATCCGGCTGGTGTGGAGGTTGCGGCACGTACATGGCCTTCTCGCCGGACAGCAAGAACTTCTTCATGGCTTCGCACCACGGCAGTGTAAAAGGATATGAACTTGGAAAAGGTACCCTGGTGCACCAATTTGCCGATGAGGTAAATGAGCCTCAATCCATGGACGTAAGTCCGGATGGAAAGTTGCTGCAACTGACCACCGAAAGAGAAGTACAGATCTGGAACATAGCTTCTGGGCAGGTAGTTGCAGAATTCAACGCCGCCGAGAACATCGAGTATAATGAATCCGGCTTTACACAAAACAGCCGCAACATCATCATCGGTTCTACGAACAATACAGCTGAAATTTTCAGCCTCTCCACACGGAAGAAAATTGGTGAGCTGACCGGATTCCTCAATCAACGCGACCGGGGAGGCATTATCTATGATCCCAACTCCATCTGGGATCAGCAAATTGCACGATATGTGCGATTCAGAAATCAGTTGCTGATCAGCCGTGATGGCAAGAGTCTCATCAAAGGCAAATTCGGAACCAAAGCCAAACGGTGGGACATCGCCACTGGCAAGACCCAAATGGAGTACGCAGGACATGAGAAGTCCATGTTGTGTTACGACCTCTCTACCGACGGCACCCGCCTGATCACCGGTGGCGGCGATGGCAAGATCATGTTGTGGAACGTGAGCACCGGCGATACCATCAGAACCATACGGGCCTCACGACATCCTATCCTTGACATTCATTTTAACACCGATGAAACTTCGGTGGTCGCTTCCAGCTGGGATGCCACCGTTGGCATATGGGACTTGTCAACCGGTAAATCACAAACTTATTTTGACTTTGAAAACAACAGCGCCTATAGCCTCGCCTGGGGTCCGTCTGACTTATATGTTTTCACCGCCCAGGGCAAAGACATCAAACTCTGGGAACTCGACACCCGCTCCGCTGTCCGTGATTTTATCGGCCATCAGGATGTGATTGGGTCGTTGCAGCTTAATGCAGATCGTACCCAATTACTATCCGCCAGCTGGGATGGGACGGTACGACTGTGGAATGTGAGTACCGGATTGATGATCCGGAAATTTACCGGCAATCATGGTGCCGTTCATACCGCCGTCTTCAGCAAGGATGAACAAACTATTTACACCGCCGGAGCAGACCGCATCATCCGACAGTGGGATCTGAGAACCGGAAAAATAATCCGCACCTACGAAGGGCACCGGGCCGAAATCACTTTCGTGGGATTCAGCCCCGATGGCAAAATGATGATTTCCCACAGTGTGGATGGCACGACGAAATTCTGGGAGCTGCCTTCCGGCAATGAGTTTTTTGAGCACATTCATTTCGGAGAGAATGAATGGATGGTAAAAAATCCGGATGGCTACTTCAATGGAACCGAAGAAGCCCGACGATTCATCCATTTCGTCGACGGCATGAAGACATATTCCGTGGATCAGTTCTTTGAAGAATACTATCGTCCGGACCTGCTACCCCGGATATTCCAAAACCGGGGTGGTGAAAAACAAAAGACCTTACAGGGTAAACTGCAACAGTCTCCTCCGCCCCAGATCAAGATTGCGGCAGTACCCCTGGAAGAAGAAGGAAAGGCAGAAGTCTTTATTCGGATAACGGACACCGGCAGTGGCGTACAGCAACTCAAGCTATCCCACAACGGCAAAGCGATGGCCATCAACACACGATCGTTGCAACTACCAAACGGCAAAGACCAGACCACCACCTACCGCCAGGTTATAGACTTGTTGGGAGGAACCAATACGTTGTCTGCCTCCGCGGTAAACAATGACAAAATTGAATCCGACCCACAGATTGTTGAGCTCTTTTCTGAACACAGCGGCAAAAACAGTACCTGCTATGTATTGTCTGTTGGTATCAACCAATATAAAAACCCGCGCATGGCACTGAGTTATGCACGACCGGACGCGTCTTCGTTCAGCGACCTGATGAAAACCCATGGCAAATCGATGTACAAGAACATGGCCATGTACACCTTGTTTGATACGGAAGCCACGCGGGTAAATATTCTGCAAAAACTGGATGAGCTGGCTTCGGTTATCCAACCGGAAGATGTCTTCATTTTTTATTACGCCGGCCACGGAAGCATGGTAGATGATCAGTTCTTCTTCATCCCAACAGAAAATCTCCGGCTCTATGACCTGGGCAGCCTGAAGAAAGAAGCCCTCGAAGCGAACTTGCTACAGGAAAAATTCAGGAACATTCGCGCCCTGAAGCAATTGATCGTCATGGACGCCTGTCAGAGCGGCGCATCCGTGGAATTGCTGGCCACCCGCGGCGCTGCAGAAGAAAAAGCGATTGCCCAACTATCGCGCAGCGCCGGTATCCATGTCATGGCATCTGCCGGCAGTGACCAGTTCGCTACGGAGTTTGCTGAACTGGGTCATGGATTGTTCACCTACCTGCTGTTGAAAGCCCTGAGTGGTGACGCCGATGGTGCTCCCAAAGATGGCAAGGTGACCGTATACGAATTGAAAGGTTACCTCGATGACCAGGTGCCTGAGATGACACGCAAACTCAAAGGCAAACCTCAATATCCATTCACCTTTTCAAGAGGTCAGGACTTCCCCATTTTGGTGGAGGATAAGTAACCTATATTGTTTACCCACATATTATTAATAACTTAGTCTGGTAAACCAACTTTTTATGTAAATGAAAGAAGCCAGTCCAGCGAAGTTTTATGTCGCGAAGTATTTTTTTCTGGCCTTTGGTATGCTTCAGTGGTTGTGCGGGATGCTCCTCTTGTTGCGGGGCGATTGGGAAAGGAACCGGTGGTCGGCACTCCTCTTCTTTATGATGGGTTTGGGCATGTTGATCCTGTACTTCCGGATCGCATCCCGATTACACCATGTCTCCATCACACGGAAGCGCATTGTCATTCAGGGAGCGTTGAACGAAAACCTGGATTGGCAAGAAGTAAAATCCATCAAACCCATTCCCTATTTCAACCTGTACCGGATGAAACTGCGGGGGCGTAAGGATCGGATTTATTTTCTTCCGCTTGAACGTGAAGAGCCGCTCTTCGGGTTTATCCCGCATGAGCCGGAATTCGCAAGCATCATCCGGAAGAAGATCCGCTAAGAAGGACTATTTCAGTACGCCCAATTCTTTACCGACTTCGGTAAAGGCGCGGATCGCTTTGTCCAGGTGGTGCTGCTCATGCGCCGCACTCAGTTGCACCCGAATACGTGCCTGGCCTTTGGCTACTACCGGGAAGAAAAATCCAATGACATAGATTCCCTTCTCGAGTAAGCGATCAGCAAACTGCTGCGCCAGCGGTGCCTCATACAACATGATGGGAACAATGGGATGTTCACCCGGCTTAATACTGAAACCTGCCTTGGTCATTTCAGACCGGAAATATTTGGTGTTCCGCTCCAGTTTGTCGCGCAGCGATGTCGTCTCTGACAACATGTTAAACACTTCAATGGATGCGCCCGTAATAGAAGGTGCGAGGGTATTGCTGAACAAATAAGGGCGCGACCGCTGACGCAGCATCTCGATAATTTCCTTGCGTCCGGAAGTAAATCCGCCCGATGCACCACCCAATGCCTTACCCAGGGTGCCCGTGATGATATCCACCCGTCCCGTTACACCGCGATATTCCGGCACTCCACGGCCAGTCTTACCAAGGAACCCGGTAGAGTGACACTCATCCGTCATTACCAACGCCTCATATTGATCAGCCAGATCACAAATCTTATCTAATTGGGCAATGGTGCCATCCATAGAAAATGCACCATCCGTTACAATCATGATTTGCCGGGCACCCGCTTTGCGAATCTCTTCGAGTTGTGCCTTCAGGTCGTCCATGTCGTTGTGCTTATACCGGTAACGCATGGCTTTACACAACCGAACGCCATCAATGATGGAGGCGTGGTTCAATTCATCGGAGATAATGGCATCTTCGGCGCCGAGCAAGGGCTCAAACACCCCGCCATTCGCATCAAAGGCAGCCGCATATAATATAGTATCCTCGGTACCCAGGAATGCGGATATCTTCTGTTCCAACTCCTTATGTATATCCTGTGTGCCACAAATGAACCGGACACTGGACATACCAAAACCATGGCTGTCAATGGCCTGCTTCGCGGCGGCAATCACACGGGGGTGTGATGACAAACCCAGATAATTATTTGCACAAAAATTGATTACTTCCCTGCCTTCGGATGTCTTGATGTCCGCGCCCTGTGGGGTAACAATAATTCGCTCTTTTTTGTAGAGACCGGCCTCACGGATAGACTGGAGTTCCTTTTGTAATACGGGTTGCAGTTTGCTGTACATGGCACAAGGGTTTAATCGCAGCCCGCAAAGCTAACGGGGCCGGCTGTAAATCTGAAATTTTGATAACTTTCGATTTCGCGCAGAAAAATGAAGAAAACGACGATTCTCCTGATTGGTGCCGGTGGTCAGCTCGGCAGTGAACTTACCCAGGGCCTCTGGAAAATTTACGGACACGATAATGTGATCGCATCGGATATCAAAGATCCGGTGGGCATCCTCAAAGAAGGTCGATATGAGAAGTTTGATGTGATGCAACGCGACAAGTTGTTTGACATCCTCAAGAAAAATGAAATCACCCAGGTCTATCACCTGGCCGCGCTGCTATCGGCCACGGGTGAAAAGGATCCGCGCTGGGCCTGGAAACTAAACATGGACAGCCTCCTCTTTGTATTAGAGGCCGCCCTTGAACTTAAATTGCACAAGGTGTACTGGCCAAGTTCCATTGCCGCCTTCGGACCAACTACCCCTAAACAGCAGACGCCACAGGAAACAATCATGGACCCCACCACGGTGTATGGCATTACCAAGCTGGCAGGCGAGATGTGGTGCTCCTATTACTTCCGACGCTATGGTGTCGATGTGCGCAGCCTCCGATATCCGGGGCTTATCGGTTGGAAAACACCGCCCGGCGGCGGCACTACCGACTATGCAGTGGATATCTACTTCAAAGCGCTTCAGGAAAAGAAGTTCGAATGCTTCCTTGCACCTGATACCTACCTGCCCATGATGTACATGGAAGATGCCGTGAAGGCGACGCTCGACCTCATGGAAGCTCCGGCTGAAAAAGTGAAGGTGCGGACCAGCTACAATGTATCTTCCATGAGCTTCTGCCCCGCGCAGATTGCGGCCACCATCAAGAAACATATTCCCGAATTCTCCATTTCTTATAAACCCGATTTTCGCCAGGCCATTGCAGATTCATGGCCAAAGAGCATCGATGATTCCGTCGCACGTGCTGACTGGGGTTGGAAGCATCAGTTTGGGTTGGAAGAAATGACGCAGGATATTCTCAAGAACCTGAAACAACACCCCATTCCACATTGATCCGGATCTGATCCGGAAACAACGCATGAATAAACTCAAAACGCTGGCAGGTGAAACCGCCCTTTACGGGTTGGGTAGCATGTTGCCGCGTATGTTGAACTTCCTGCTGGTGCCCCTGCATACGGTGAACATGTTCAGTCGTGCAGAATACGGCGAGATCACCAAACTACTCTCCATCGTTGCCTTTGTAAATGTGGTCTACATGTTTGGGATGGAGACCGCCTTCTTTCGCTTTGCGACCAGGCCGGGGGCAGATCCAAAACGGGTCTTCAACCTCGCACAAACAGGCGTGCTGCTCATCAGTATTCCGTTGTCCATCGTGTTCTATGTCTTTGCACCCGCCATCGCATCAGCGTTGGGCATCGGCGCACACCCCGAGTTCATCCAATGGCTCACGGTGATCATGCTCATCGATGCTACGGTAGCCATACCCTTTGCACAACTGCGCCTGCAAAAGCGACCCATCCTGTTTGCTTCTGCGAAGTTGGTCAATGTGGGGGTGCTGATGGCACTCAATTACTACTTCCTTAAATTGAACTTTGATCCGAACGTGGGCATCGGGTATGTATTCCTCGCCAACCTGCTCGCCAACGCCTTGTACATCTTGTTCTTTATAAAGACACTGGCTCAATTCCGGCCCGCATTTGATAAAGAACTTACCCCTGCCATGCTGAAGTATGCATATCCGGTGATGCTAACGGGTGTGGCCGGAATGACCAACGAGATGTTCTCGCGGTTGACGTTGGACTGGTGGCTGCCGGAAAATTTCTATGGGACCATTTCCAATGAAGATGCCCTCGGTGTATTTGGTGCCAGTTACAAGTACGCTGTATTTATGAACCTGGGCATTCAGGCCTTTCGCTATGCCGCCGAACCATTTTTCTTCTCCCATGCCACCAGCAAAAACTCGCCGGAGCTGTTTGCCAAAGTCAACCATTTCTTCACCATCGCAGGCTGCTTTGTACTACTGGGTGTAGCCATCAACCTCGATTTATTTCAGTACCTGATTGGGAGTGAGTTCCGTATCGGACTGACCATTGTGCCGATCCTGTTATTGGCTTACCTCTGTCTGGGTATCTATTATAATATGAGCATTTGGTTTAAGCTTACTGACAGGACCTATATGGGTACCCTCATCACTGTTTTTGGTGCAGTACTTACCATCGCAGCGAACTATTTTCTGATACCGCTTTATGGATATACTGGCAGCAGTTACGCAGCCTTGATATGCTACGCCTCGATGATGGGCGTTTGTTATCTCCTCGGTCAGAAATACCATCCTATTCCCTATAAACTTGGAAGCGAACTGATCTACGCAATACTCGCATTCGTGCTGATCTGGGTTTCCTCCATGATTCCGGCTGTCGTGCAATGGATGGCCACCACGGCACACCTCGCACTCATGGCACTGTTTCTGCTGGTGGTTTACTTGAAAGAACGAAGCTATTGGAAGGCCGCCGCCTGACCGCCATTGCCCGTTTTTTTAGTAATTTTGAAACCCGGCTATGTGCCTATGATCCCCGTGCAATCCTTTTCCAGATTAATCCCTCTTTGTCTGTCTTTGTTCATCCTCGCGTTGCCCGCGAACGGACAAAAGAAAAAGAAAGTATCCGCCGAAGAAATGCGGAAGATGGAGGCGCACCTGGCCAAAGTAAACGCCGAAGCCAATTTTCTGGAAGGCGAAAAGTATTTTATCCTCGAAGACTACACGAAAGCATTTTATTTTTTCCAGCACGTGCTGGAACAGGAACCCGATAATGCTCCTGCCCTCTATAAATGCGCTGAAGTGTTGTCCCGCAGTAATAAGGATGAAGATGTCCGTCGGGCAGCTGAGTACATTCAGCACGCGCTGGATATCGATAAACAAAACCCCTACTACTACTTACTGGCATCAAACATCTACACGGGCCTGAATGACTACAGCAAGGCGGCGGGGTTATTGGAAACCCTGATGAAAGAAATCCCGGGTAATGAACGCTATCTGTTTGAACTGGCTGCCATTTATCAATACGCCAAAAAGCCGGAAGAAGCTATTCGGATTTACAACCGGGCAGAAAGTGTTTACGGCATCAACGAAACCTGCTCGCAACAAAAACAAAGCCTCTATCAGCAAATGGGCAAAGTCAATGAGGCCCTTGAGGAAGCCCGTCGACTGGTCGATACCTTTCCGGAGGAAGAACGGTTTGTCATGACCTACGCGGAAGCGCTGGCCCAGAACAACCAGGTCAAAAAGGCTACCGAGCTCATAGAACAGTTTGTACTTCAACATCCCGATGCAGGCGGATCCCGGGTTTTACTGGCTGGCTTTTACCGAGACCAGGGCATGGAAGACAAAGCCAGAACCCTGCTCCGCGAAGCATTTGTGAACCCAACCGTAGACGTGAGCACCAAGGCGATTGTTCTCAGTACCTATGCAGAACAAATTGCTCAGTTGCGGCAACGCAATTCGCCCAACCTGGCTGTTGAATCCTTTGGGCTGGAACTGGCCGGTCTGCTCCGGCAATCCAATGGGCAGGAATCCAATGTGCGTGCGGTGATTGGCGATTTGTATGTCACGCTGGATAAGAAGTCCGAAGCCGAGCAAGAGTACCGCAAAGCCGTTCAACTGGGCACTGCCCGTTTTGAAACCTGGCAAAATCTTTTCTCCCTGTTATCGGACAACCGGCAATTCGACAGCCTTATTTATTATACCGAGCAGGGCATGGAATATTTTCCCAATCAGGCATTGTTGTACTATTTCAATGGCTATGGCCACCTGCGAAAAAAACATTACCGTGAATCCGTTACCGGGCTGGAGCAGGCCAGGAGACTGGCATCGAAAGAAGTTGTTTTACTCACCGAAATCAATGTACTGTTGGGCGATGCATACAATGGTACCAAAGACTTTGTCAAGTCGGACCGCGCGTTTGATGAGGCGCTCTCCTTCAATCCAAATAACGACTACGTATTAAACAATTACAGTTACTATCTCGCGACGCGCAAAGAACATCTTGACAAGGCCAATCAGATGGCGGCACTGGCTGTGAAAAACAATCCGGATAATTCAAGTTATCTGGATACCTACGCCTGGGTGCTGTTTATGGAAGGCAAATACAAAGAAGCCCGCAAGATCATGGAGCGCGCCATTGCCCAACCCGACATTACTGCCGCACATTGGGAGCATTACGGTGACATTCTGTTTCAGTTGGGCGAGGTGGATGAAGCAGTCAAACAGTGGGAGAAAGCCCGGAACATGACGAGCCAGCATGATTTGCTGGACAAAAAGATCGCGAACAGACGCCTATATTAGGGTCAGGAGGCTATTTTTTTCTGGATGCATCCCGTACCTTCGCCACGAATGAAAAATCAGGCCCTTCTGCTTAGCGCCCTTGTCCTGTTATTGGGTGCGTGTGCCAAAAAGATTGTCCCTGTCATCCCAACACCTCCGCCTACGCTCGAGATCCAGGAAATAGACTTTGAGTATTTTCATGGTAAGGCCCACATGGTATTCCGCGATGATGCCAAAGAGCGTGAAGTAAAATCCAATATCCGCATCAGGAAAGACAGCGTTATCTGGATGACATTTTCGGTGATGGGCGTTCAGGGTGGCAAAGCCCTGGTAAATAAAGATTCGATTACCGTAGTTAGCACGGTTGAAAAAGAAGTTTCTATTTTTGAATACAAGGAACTCTCCACCAAATTCAACTTTCCCATCGATTACCATGCCGTGCAGTCGGCTGTATTGGGTAATCTGATTGCCCCACGCTTGCCGGAAGACAAGATTACCCAGGGTCCTACGCACAACATACTGGAACAACAGCGTGGCACCGTATACATCAAGAATTACATCAATGCAGCCAGTCGCAAACTGGAAAAAGTAGAAATGGTGGAGCAGAATACCAGCAATGCCATCACCATCAACTATTCTGACTTTCAACCCGTCGGAGACAAGATTTATCCTTTCCACGGCGCCATCACCATCAACTACAAATCTCCCAAAGGGCTGCTGCACACCACCATCACCCTGGAGTACAACAAGGCCGAAGTGGGTGACAAGGAATTAAAGTTTCCGTTTAATATCCCACGGAAATATGATCGCCGATAAATGTCGTCTTTGGCTGCTTGTGTTGCTGATCCTGGCTGCAGTGCCCGTCATGGCACAACGCAACAAGGCTCAATTGCAGAAGGAGAAACAACAGAATCTCGATAAAATCAAAGAAACGGAGAAAATTCTCTCCGAGACCAGTCAACAGAAACGCAACACGCTGGGCACCCTTTCGGCTGTTAACCAGCGTATCGTGCAGCAAGAAGCCCTCATACTTTCCGTGCAATCCGAAATTGAACTGATGGACATGGACATCAGTGAAAATAATGAGATCCTGCGCAGCCTGCAGACCGACCTGATCCGCCTCAAGGAAGAATATGCTGCCATGGTTTTCGCAGCGCAAAAGACCAGCGGAGGCGTTTCAAAATTGATGTTTCTTTTTTCAGCGGGAACATTTGATCAACTCGCCATGCGATACAAGTACATGGAACAATACAGCACTGCGCGCCGCGATCAGGCCGAAGTGATTCGTCGTGTGCAAGAACAGCTTGCCGAGCAAGTGTTGCTTATCGAAGGCAAGAAAGACGACAAGAATAAATTGCTCCAGGAAGAGGTGTCAGAAAAGAATAATCTCGATGGACTCAAGAAAAAACAAAACACCCTGATCCGCACACTGACCAAGGAAGAACGCCAACTCAAAGCCGACCTGGAGGATACCCGCAAGGCGGTGGCCAAGCTGGACAAGATAATTAACGACATCATCCGGGAAGAAATGGAGCGGGCTGCCCGCGAGGCTGCCGCCAGAAAGAAGCGCGAAAAAGTTACCAAGGGAACCTCAGAAACTACAGATGCCCTGTCAGCATCCTTTGAGGAAAACAAAGGAAAATTCCCCTGGCCGGCCAACGGATTTATTTCTCAGAAGTTCGGACGTCAGAACCACGCGGTACTCCGCGGTATCGTCATACAAAACGATGGCATCAACATCCAAACTGTGCAGGGTGAAAAAGTGAAAACAATCTTCATCGGTGAAGTGAAGCGTGTCGCGTTTATCCCCACACTCGGCACGGCCGTGATCGTAAGCCATGGTGAGTATTTTACGGTTTATTCCGGACTTAAGGATGTAACGGTGAAAGTGGGTCAAAAACTGACGCCCAACCAGGAGATAGGCACTGTGCTTGTGGACGGTGCCGGCATCTCTGAATTGCGTTTTCAGATTCGAAAGAAAGACACCGCCCTCGATCCACAGATTTGGCTTCGGGATTGACCGAATCGGCCTTTTGGGGCTGATAACGCACTTCCACCAACGGTGGGTGAAATTCAAAAAAAACGCCTAATTTTGACCTTGCGATTGAATATCGAAGGGTTGATCAGACTAACCATTAAACTAATTATCAGATGAAAGCGGTTTTATTGTTCCTCGGTGGTGTTGGTTTCCAGGAAATCCTGCTCATTGGAATATTTGTTCTCGTGTTTTTTGGCGCCAAAAAGATTCCTGAATTCATGAAGGGCCTCGGAAAAGGTGTGCGTGAATTCAAAGACGCCATGAATGACGTAAAGAAAGAAGTAGAAGACGGCGGAAAAGCTCCCGGCCGTATCGACGACGGTAAATAAACGTTGGAAGCCAATTCCCGATTTGTTGACCTCCGGAGTGATCTCGCCTCCGGAAAACTCTCTTGTTACGATCTTGTCTCCCATTACCTGACCAACATTCGGGCACAGGTTGCCCTCAATGCGTGGGTAGGTGTCTATGCTGAAGAAGCGCTGCTCCGAGCCCGCGAAATTGATACTAAGTTTCAACTTGGCACTGCAGGACGTCTCGCAGGCATGGTGATCGGTATCAAGGATGTACTCTCTTACGCAGGACATCCCCTGCAGGCTGGCAGCAACATACTGAAAGGCTTTAACGCATCGTTTACAGGAACAGCCGTACAGCGCCTGATCGATGCAGATGCCATCATCATCGGGCGACAAAACTGTGACGAGTTTGCCATGGGTTCATCAAATGAAAATTCTGCATTCGGTCCGGTCCGCAATCCGGTGGACAAAAGCAGGGTGCCTGGGGGTTCATCGGGTGGCTCGGCTGTGGCTGTAGCCGCTGATATGTGTCGCGTGTCGCTGGGTTCGGATACCGGTGGATCTGTTCGCCAACCGGCTGCCTTCTGCGGCGTCCATGGATTGAAACCAACTTATTCCCGTATCTCCCGCCACGGTTTGGTGGCCTATGGATCATCCTTTGATTGCATTGGCATATTCGCCAAAGACCCGGAAGACATTGCACTGGTTCTTGAAGTGATCGCCGGAGTCGACGACTACGACAGTACCGTTTCACGCCTTGCCGTAGATCCCTATGTTGAGCTTTCACAGCAACAAGCGCCTTACTCCATTGCCTATATCCGGGAAACCGTTGAGTCAACCGCATTGCAACCAGAAATCCGTGAGGCGTTGCAAACGGCCATCGAAGACCTGAAGAGCAAGGGGCATCGCGTCACACCGATCGACTTTCCACTCCTTCGCTATCTGTTACCTACCTATTATATCCTGGCAACCGCTGAGGCCAGTTCGAACCTGTCGCGATACGACGGTGTGCGATATGGTCACCGCAGCCCCGCAACACGTGACCTCACTTCGATGTACAAGAAATCCCGCGTGGAGGGCTTTGGCAAAGAGGTGCAACGAAGAATATTGTTGGGCACCTTCGTGTTGAGTGCCAGTTACTATGACGCTTACTACACCAAGGCGCAGAAAGTACGCCGGCTTATTCGCGATCAAACCCGACGCATCTTCACGGAGCACGACTTCCTGCTGATGCCCACTACTCCCACCACGGCATTCCGGCTCGGAGAACATACAGCCAACCCGTTGGAGATGTATCTTGCAGATATTTTTTCGGTGCAGGCAAATGTCGCCGGTGTTCCTGCCATCTCTTTCCCCTTTGGAAAAGACAAGGCAGGGCTGCCCATCGGCTTACAAGCCCTGGCCAATGATTTTAAGGAAGGAAAACTTTTAGCCCTGGCCCGTGAAACGGCCCGGATCAACTGATGAAATACCGGTTACTCATTTGGATACTTTTTCTGGCATCAACGGCTGTTGCCCAGGTACCTGACTTGCCGGACTCAGTGGCTGAACAAGTGACCTCGGAAATTATGTCCGGAGATTCACTGGCCGATCCTACATTGTTTCCTATACCCATGGAGTTTGAGTACATCCCGGCAGAGGAAACACCTGAACTTGTTGCTGACCGCCTGGCCTGCATACAAAATACCATCCCCCTTCCGTACAACCACACTATTCATGGTTTCATTAACTTCTTCACCATCCGCAACCGCGAGTACACCCGCCTTATGCTGCGGCGAAAGGATTTGTATTTCCCGCTGTTTGAAAAATACCTTCGGCAATACAACCTGCCCGATGAACTTAAATACCTTTCCATTATTGAGTCCGGCCTGAACCCCAGGGCCGTATCCCGCGCCAGCGCCGTTGGCCTCTGGCAATTCATGTCTTTCACCGGCCGGTATTTCGACCTGCACAATGATTGGTACTTCGATGATCGCATGGATCCGGAGAAGTCTACCGAGGCTGCCTGTCGCTACCTCAGTCAATTATATGGAATGTTCCACAATTGGGAGCTGGCCTTGGCGGCTTATAACTCAGGTCCCGGGACGGTGAAACGTGCTATACGCCGGTCTGGCTACAAAAAAACGTTCTGGGAAATTTATAACTACCTGCCACGGGAGACGCGATCCTACTTTCCGCAATTTGTAGCGATCATCTATTCCATGAACTACGCGGAAGAACATAATATGATTGAGGTAGCCGTCGAAACACCACTACCCCATGATACCATCTGGGTCAATAAATTTCTCCACCTCGGCACATTTGCCAGTCTCACCGGCATCTGCACAGACGATTTATTGCAACTCAATCCGCACATTCGCCACAATGCCATACCGGAAACGGGAAAAACCTATGTGTTGAAAGTGCCTGTGATGGCAAAACAGGAATTGGTCAAAGCGCGCGCCCTGATCCTGGATTCCGCTTCAAAATCCAATCGCAAACAGGTGGAGGCATTGGCGAAGTCCGCCACAGGCAATACGGCCGGACGTGAGCTGGTCGTATATCGCGTGCGATCAGGTGATGTGCTTGGCCTGATTGCCCAACGTCACCGTGTTCGCATCGACGACCTGCGGAAGTGGAATAACCTGCGCAGTAATATGATCCGGGCAGGGCAACGCCTCAACATCTGGGTGCTGCCTTCACAAAAGCTCTCTTCCAGACCAGCATCTTCGGCACCGGATACAGCATCCGGATCAGCCGGTGGCTCCAAAAAATAAGACCTACTCCGAGCGCAGGGAGTCGGCGGGGTTCGCCAAGGCGGCCCTCACCGATCGGTAACCAACGGTTGC
>DNZD01000117.1 GCA_003504855.1 Cytophagales bacterium | reverse complement strand
CCGGATCGATGTCACCGACCACAATCACAGCCATCAAATCAGGACGATACCAGTCGCGATAATACCGGGTGATGGCGTCTGGCTTGAAGGTCTTGAGTATGTCGATTTGACCAATGGGCAATCGTTTGGCGTAGAGTGATCCTTCCAGAATGTAGGGAAGGGTTTTCTTTTGCATCCTTTCCTGAGCCCCCTTGCCGAGGCGTTCTTCCTCCAACACCACACCGCGCTCTTTATCAATTTCGGACGGATCAAAAGCCACCGCACTGGCCCAATCTTCCAATACCAGGAATGCCTTTTCCAGATTCTCTGGTTTGTCAGTGGGGATAGGAAGGATGTACACCGTCTCATCAAAACTGGTGTATGCATTCAGGTCTGCGCCAAACTTCACACCAATGGACTGGAGAAATGACACCAGTTCGTTTTTCTGAAAGTGAGTGCTGCCATTAAAGGCCATGTGCTCAGTGAAGTGTGCAAGTCCTTGCTGATCCTCACCTTCAAGGATTGAACCGGCCTTGATCACCAGACGCAACTCTACCTTTTGCTCAGGTCGGTTGTTCTTGCGAATGAAGTAGGTGAGTCCGTTGGATAAGGTTCCCTTCTTGATCTCGGGAGCAATAGGCAGGGGGTCGTTGATGTTGACTTGTGCCTGGCCGGCTAAGGAAGTAACGACCAGCAGAATGACGAACAGAAAATTGTTTTTCATGATATAGGTGATTGAATGAAGATGAAGCAGCAAGGGAGCTTACTTGCCCCATGCACTTCGGATGATGTCAAGCATGGCCCCGTGAATGGGGCAGCCGGCAATTAACTCCCGTCCAAACAGAAAGTTATTACCGCCGGAAAAATCAGTTACCGTGCCACCAGCCTGTTGCACCAGAAAAGCACCCGCTGCAACGTCCCAGGGGTTAAGGTTGTATTCAAAGAAACCTTCAAACCTTCCGCAGGCAACGTAAGCCAGATCGGTTGCAGCACTTCCCAGCCTTCTTACGCCATGTGAATGGCGGAGAAATTCACGGATGATGCCCAGGTACGCTTCCATTTGTTCAAACTCGTAATACGGAAAGCCGGTGGCCAGCAAACTCTCATTGAGGGATTTTGTTTTTGACACGTGAATCTCCCGTCCGTTGCAATAGGCCGGATTTCCTTCCACCGTGTGAAACATCTCCTTTTTGTTAATCTCATAGACAACCCCGAGCACCACCTTGTCCTGGTAAGCCAGCCCGATGCTGATGGCGAACAATGGCATGCCATGGGTGAAGTTGGTGGTGCCATCCAGGGGGTCAATGATCCATCGGTAGCCAGTGGTGCCCGCAATGTCTGTTCCTTCTTCGCCAATAAATCCCGAACCCGGAAGAATGGCAGACAAGCCTTTGACCAATTTCTTCTCCGATTCTTTGTCTACATAGGAGACCAGGTTGTTAAAACCCTCCTTTTGCTCAATGCGCGAGGTGTCGAAATGCGAACCCTCCTTATCGATAAAGCTACCCACCTCATTACACAGGTCGGTAACATGCTGTTCCAGGGTCTTCAGGTTCACCATCACTTTGAAGTTTGATGCTTAACAAACGTAAACAGGAGAACAAGGGTTGACACCCAGGCGGCAGACCGCACGACAAATTCTCCGCGCGCAAGATACGTAAGATCAGTAACGCCGCCGGAGGTGGTGTAAAAATTCATCATCTCATCATGGGTGATGGGAGTCGTCTTTAATCCGTAGGAATACGCCAGTGGTGCGCCCAGGCAAATAACAGCCGTAGCGATCCAAGGCCATTGAAATGGCTCTTTGGACAGCACAGCCTGGTAAACGGCCAGGTTCGTAAGCAATATCCAAAGCGATCCACCCAGAAATCCGGTATGGGTGTTCCAACGCATCCAATTCGGAACGAACTGAAGGGCATCGCCCAGAAAGATTGCATGATTCGGAAGTATTTTAAGCAACAAGTATTCCAGGGCAAGCCAGAAAAGAAGAATGGTCAGCTTCCCGGCCCTGGGACCCAGGGTGTGGCGAACCCAAACATGCGCCACCAGTGTAAGGGTAAATGCAATGGCCAGGGCTAGTGATGAAACGATGTAAGAAAAGTCAAACTGACGGGCCGCCAAAAAGAAAATCGATAATCCAATCAGGGGCCATTCCATCGTTTCCCAAACTGTTGCAGTGTTCTGGGCGCGATCTGTCAAGGCGATTATAGGGGCAATCCCTATGAAGATTAGCAGGGGAAAAGGTCCCATCAGCCAGGCCCCGGAGGTCAACAGGCCAGCCGCCAGCACGAGCAAAGCGGGATGATAACTAACTTCTTTTGCCATCAATTACTATAACAATTTCACCCTTGACTTCTTTGGATTGAAAATGAGCGAGTACCTCTGCAACAGGGCCGGTGCGCGTCTCTTCGTGCAATTTGGTGAGTTCTCTGGATACGGATATACGCCGGTCGGGGCCGGTAATTTCCATCAATTGTTCCAGACTTTTGATCAACCGATGCGGCGATTCATATACGATCACGGTTCTTTCCTCCTCAGCGATTTGTTTCAATACGGTTTGCTTGCCCTTTTTGTGCGGAAGAAATCCTTCGAAGACAAACCGGTCCGTTGGAAATCCAGAGTTAACCAATGCAGGAATTAATGCGGTGGCACCAGGTAGGCATTCGGCTGCAAGTCCGGCACCGAGACAAGCCCGTACCAACAGGTATCCGGGATCAGAAATGCCCGGTGTGCCGGCATCGCTCACCAATGCAAACACCTCTCCGCCTTTCATGCGCTCAATAATTTTATCAGCAACCTGGTGCTCATTGAAGATATGAAAGCTCTGGAGTGGTTTACTGATTTCGTAGTGCTTGAGTAGTTGGCCTGATGTGCGCGTGTCTTCAGCGAGAATGGTATCCACTTGCCGGAGGGTATCCAGGGCACGCAGGGTGATATCGCCGCGGTTGCCGATGGGGGTTGGAACAATAAACAGGTTTACTTTCCGCCCCTCGCTCATACCAGTTTATCTATGGCTTTGGCAAGCGCGTGATCCAGATCGGTGACGGTGCTGCCTGCATCATGTGTGGTTAATTCGATCCGCACGGTGTTCCACGTATTGGTCCAGGTGGGATGATGGTTCATTTTCTCCGCCACAATGGCCACGCGCGCCATAAACCCGAAGGCTTCGGTGAAGTCCCGGAAGACAAAGGTCCGGGTGAGTTTGTTATTTTCGGTCGTCCACATGGCGCTGCTTTTCGGTTGGAAAAGTTAGCGTATAATCGGCGGATTGCAAGAAGGCTCAGAGTGCAATAAGACCCTCGATGGCAGCGGCCTTGCGGTATACAGCAATGACGGATTCTCCGGAAGGCATCATCATTTGATAAGTAAGGCTTATGTATTTGCCCTGGCCGGAAGGTTTTTCCCGGGGTGTATGCATCGGAAACAATTGACGCAGTTGCATTTCCTGGCCGGCGGGTACGATAAACTTAAAGGTATAGAGCGCAGGCCATGCATAGAATTTGTCCAGCTTTTCCTGAAATGTAACAAACCAGGCTGCATCCATAGGTAAATAAAAAGCCCCCACCACCGGAACAATACCGGCAGTGGGGGCTCATACTTTATAGGTTAAAAGAATTTGTAACGCTTGTCGTCAATGTTAGCGCCGTCTTTCAGCGTTTGGGTAACATAATAGCCACCGCGGTTAATCAGGTTCTGTAGCAGCTGTGATTTGAAAATACTGAAGTCTCCGATAGCCGGGGCTGTTGTTTTGTTTTGCACGTCACCTACAACAACACCGTTTTCGCCAATCACTGCGCGGGTGCGTTTGCCACTCTCCGCCGAGAACATGGCACCGATGATTTCCGGATCAAAACCAGGGCCAGACATGCTGGGTGCGTTTATTTTGAGGTCACTCACAGACTGCACCACCGCATCTTTGCCAAACAATTTTGCCAGGTCGTCCAGTGATTCAGTCTTGCCTTTCAATTTCTCTGCGATGAATTTTCCTTTGATCTGATTCGTCACGACAGGCGTAATTTCTTCCTTCACTTTCTCAAAAGGCTTAAAACCCTTTTCAATTTCACCGGTCATGATGGCAACGACGTAGTTATCATTCAAGTCGAAAACGGAAGAAACAGTTCCAACTTTAGCTTCCCGGAAAAGCCAGGTAACCACCTGACGTGATTCACCGAGGTTGTTGATCCGACGTTCAGCTGTGCCGAGATCGTTGGCATCATACACCACCAGTGAGTCTTTCTTAGCCTTGGTTTTAAATTCCTCCAGGCCGGAAATATCAGACGCAAAAGCATCGGCCTTGCGTACGATGCTGTTTAGTGTTTCGTCGCTGGCGGTAAGTGCATGTTCGATGGTGGCTACACCATAGTACGTGTTGTCTTTCACGGCCGTAATATCAATGATGTGGTAGCCGAATTCTGTTTCTACCAGGTCTGCCAACAGGCCTGTCTTCCTGGCTTCAAAGACAGCATTGTCGAAGGGTTTTACCATGGCGCCACGGACAAACCATCCCAGGTCTCCACCGCGGGAGGCTGTACCATCCGTACCGAACTCACGCGCTTTGGCAGCGAAGTCAGCACCACCACGAATATCATTCAGGATTTTGCGTGCCTTGTCTTTGGCCGCCTTCTTGGCTTCGGGCGTGGTATCATCCCACTTGATCAAAATGTGACTTGCCTTGGCATTGTACACCGTATCCTTACCGATGCGCGAAATCTTGTAGAGGTAGTACTTTCCGCCGTCAAGCACGGGACCGATCACCTGGCCGGGGGTCAGGGTGGAGCGCTGATCATTTAGGATAGCGGGCAGATTAGCGATGGTGTAACGTGAAAAGGGTGTAAGTCCATCGGAGTTGACAGATGCAAAAATGGAATCCTCCGTAGAAGATTTAAACTGTGTAACCAGCCGGTCGAGTTCTTCTTTAGTGGCCAGGGTATCAGCGGAAGAAGGTGCTACCGGGAAGGTCACATAACTGATGCTTCGGGTATTTTCAACTTTGTACTTCTCTTTGTTCTTGTTGTAGTATTCGCGCAGGTCTGCGTCAGATACTTTAACCGTAGAGTCACTGATGGCAAAAAAAGGAACGTACAGGTACTTCACTTCTGCCACATCGTTCTGGTCGTGGTAATCCTGTTCAGCCTCAGCTTCAGTAACATAAGCTGTTTTAACAATCAGGTTTTCATATTTGATGCGCTCGCGGGCTGCCTTCAGGTTGTCCTTAAACATATCCCAACGCAGACGTCCATTATCTGTTGCTGGCAGGCGCTCTACCTGTTCGATATATTGGAACAACCGGGGGCGGTCAAACTGACCGGCAGAGTCGAGGAAAGCAGATCGAACACCTTCGTCCATGTTCTTGCCCTGAATCATGTCCCACACTTCATCAAAGCCAACCTTGATGCCGGCTTTTTCATATTGGGGCTGAATGGCATGGCGAGCGATCAGGAGTTCCCAGGCCTGAGACTGCATCGTCGGTCTTTCGCGTTCGCCAGGCTGGCGACCGAAGTTGATGATGTAGTTATTTTCTTGCTCCTGCAGGGCGCTGTTGTATTCATCGATGGTGATTTCGTCACCGCCAATTTCACCGACCATTCGGTCGCTGCCGCCAAAAATAGACCGGGGACCACTGCCGAGCAGGTCACTGCCTACGATAAATGCGCCCAGGGAGAGCGTAATTGCGCCAACTACGAACTTGGTCATCTTCTCCCGTAACGTGCTGATAAGTGCCATACTGATTCCTGTTGTTTAAGAGTGCCTTGTGCCAAATATTCGGCAAAAGAGCCGCAAATTTAACCCGTTTGCTGTATTCGGCAAAGGGGTGGGAAAAGTATTCGGACGGCTGAAATCAGGCCGGAATGCGGCCTTTTTTAGTCCTCTACGCCGCCATCCTTCACGGTGACGCGCACGGTGTCGATACCGTTGCCCCGCATGGTCTGGATGCTAAAGGTGAAGGGAGGCACGGTAATGGTCTCTCCTTTTTGCGGGAAGTCCTCAGTATAGGACAGGATCAGACCCCCGAGGGTTTCATAGTCGCCGGTAGGGAGGGCCCAATTGTATTTTTCATTCAGGTAGTCCACCTCCAGCCGGGCACTCAGCAGATAATTCGACTCGTCGATCTTTTGTTCGGCGAGGGTGTCAGCATCGTGTTCATCTTCAATGTCACCGAAGATTTCCTCGATCACATCTTCCATGCTCACCAACCCGGCCGTACCGCCAAATTCGTCCACCACCACGGCCAGACTTCTGCGCTCACGGATCAACTGTACCATCAGGTCATTGGCCATCGTGGTTTCGGTCACAATGCTGATGGGGGTGAGGATCTCTTCGATGGTGGTTGGATTGCGGAACAACGCGGCCGAGTGGCAATAGCCAATCACATCGTCAATGGTTTCGCGATAGATGACAATTTTGGAATGACCGCTTTCCACGAAAGTGGATTTCAATTTATCCATGCCGTCTTCGAGTGCTACAGCCGTGATTTCTGTGCGGGGAACCATGCATTCGCGAACGCGAACGGTCTTGAATTCAAGTGCATTGTGCAGAATTTTTTTGTCCAGGGCAATTTCTTCGTCTTCGTGACTCACCTTGTGCATGTTGCGCAGGTAGTGGTTGAGATCCGTTAGTCCAAACACCGGCTTCTCTTCGGAATACTCCAGGCGAAGGATATACACGATCACTAGCTTGGACAGGTTAACAATGCTGAATGTGATGGGATAAAGGATGCCGTACATTACAACAAACGGCAAGGTGAGTGTGGTTAATACAAGATTGGGATTAATCATGAAGAGGCTCTTCGGCAAAAACTCGGCCGTAAAGAGTATCAACAGGGTGGAGAGTACGGTTTGCGTCAACAAAATAGACGGCTCATTATTCAGGGAGGACGGCAGGTGTTCGGTGAGGATCGGGGTAAAGTATAAGGCCATGTTGTTGCCAAAAATGACAAGGGCCAGGGTATTGCCAATCAGGGTGGTGCCGATGAACCTGGAGGGGTTTTGCATGAAGTACCCCATGATCCGGCCGGTGAGATTGCCTTGCTTGCTTTGCAGTTCTATCTGTAATCGGTTCGCCGACAAAAAAGCGATCTCTATTCCCGAAAAGAAAAAGGAAAATATAAGTGATGCAATAATCCAGGGATACAGATCTTCCATTACTCCTTGGATTTTTTGCGGTAGGTAAACCAGAAAAAGCTTCCCAATGCCAGCATCAGGTAGGGGTATGCCAGTGACAGTCCGACGGCCATGACTTCGTAGATGCTGATGATGATGAAAACAACGCCCAAGGCCAGGAGCAGCGTATCAAAAAGTTTCATTGGACTGCAAAAATACAACATTTTAGTCGCTGGCCGAGAACGCCATGGGAGGCGATCAGTCTTTGATTTCAAAAATGCCTTCCGGCTTGTGAATCGTATACATGCTCATATCCTGAGCGGCATCCAGACCGGTGCCGTAGATCACTTCATTTTCAAGGCGGATCGTGACGAACTTGTCTGTGAAAATCTTGTGTTTGGACTCTTTCCAGAACAGCTCTTCGGTGTTGAGTTGTTGTTGTTTGGCGATGTTTTTTACAATCACATTGCCGCGGCCCCTCCACTGGTCTTCTTCCTTGAAATAGTAGGCCTGATTGGCCTTGAGGGTTGATGTCATAATGCCATTTTCATTAAAGAACTCCAGATAAATACCATCCGGAAACTCTTTGTCCCCGCTTTTGTATTGCAGGATGCGGTGGGCCAGCATCTTCACCTTTACGCGGTCCTTTTCAGAGTACAGCATGTCCACGTCCTGCATTTCGCTTAATGGCCCGTTGTACTCCACCGGAGGCGGTGTTTCCTTCAGGGTGCAACTGGCGAGCAGGGAGAGTACAAAAATGGAGATCAGGCGCATGGGTGTAATCCAAAAAAAAGCCCCGGGTCACCCCGGGGCTTTGTGATTTGTTATGGAGGTTAGTCGCGGGTCTTGAGGGTAACAGTCTCGTTGATCCAGCAACCCACCTTCATGCTTTGACCAGCTGTCCAGTTGAGGAGGAAAATCTCCTCGCGTGAAGGGAACTGTGACTTGGCGCGGCTCATCAAAGCGGCATTGCCTGCGCGCTGATACATGTCATAGGCGGCCAGGTACACGAGGCGGTCTTCCGCAATGCTTTGCTTCTTGGCGCAATTGTCGAAGCTGTTGTAGTACAGGTCACCGATTTGCTGCCAGGCATCCTTGTTGTTGGCATCTGCAGCGGCAGCCTGGCGGAACAATTCGCGGGCACCATTATAGTTGCCTTTCTTGGATTCAATACCGCCGAGGTACAGCATAACCTCACCTTTGTCGGTAGGGGTTGGTGCCATGCCCAGGGCCTCCTTCAGCAAGGCCTCGCCTTTTTCGGTATTGCCATTGCGGAGGTACTGTGCGCCCAGGGCTTTAGCCAGACCAAAATCCTTTTCAGGGTTCAGTTTATGGATGGCTTCTCCAGCCTCCAGCCACAGCGGATCATCTGCGCACTTGTCTTTCAACATGAACGAGAATATCTTTTTGGCCAGGGCCAGATCGTTAGGATTAGCCTTGAACTTGGGAGCCAGGTTCTTGCGAACGAAATCACAGTTTACATTCACCATACTGATAAGCAAACCATCAATCGCATCTTTAAAGCTCTTTATTTTGTTTACGTCGTCAAGCTTGTTCGTTTCCTGGTAGCCTTTGATTTTAGCATCGGCAATGCCCATGATCTTATCGTAGCGTTGGAAAATCTGATCTTCGGTAACATTCTTAAATGCAAGCTGGTTAGCCTTAACGGTTGTCAGGTAGGCCACCAGGTTGCCATCAGAAACTTTGTTGCCATTGAGTTCAAATACTTTGTCATAGAGCGCGAGCAATTCAGCAAGCTTCTCCTTGTTCTTGATGTTGTACTTGTACATGGCGTACACCTTGCGGTTCAGTACGTTGGCCTCATCGCCACAGCTCTTGATGCGCATGTCATAAATCCACATCAATGAATCCACCAATACCTTTTTCTTGGCGGCATCGGCTTCTTTATCAGCCAGCTTATCGTAGATATCAGCGGCGTCGATATACAGCTTGGTATTCCAGTTAGGCGCATTGGTTAACATCCACTGAATGCTGGATGTTGCGCTGCGATAATTGCCTTGCTTCAAGGCATCCCCCCAAACAGCAACACATTCGTCTGCTTTTTTGCGGTCCTCAGGCCATTTCATTTCCTTGCACTGAGCAGCCACTTTCGTGTGCGCACCGGCCAAAGCCATCAGAGCAACCATCACCAACAATCTTACTTTCATAGTCATTTAAACTTTAGTCAAACCTTCTTTTTATAAACCACTGATCATTAAAAGTCAGCCCAAAATAGAGTTTTATATAATTCTCTTCAACAGTATTCAGGGCTTTGTCACCTTTCTTGCCCACCTTCAGGGCCAGGTCCAGCGACGAAATTCTGCCTACCGGTAAGGATAAGCCAAAAGTAATGCCAAAATCCTTAACCGTGTTGCCATTCACCAAATACGGGTAATTTTCGAGGCTTACACCCGTTCGGTATGCCACCCGCTTGAAATAATTGCTGAAAGACCCCCCATCGGGGATGAGTTCAAACCCAGCTGCCAGGCGCCAGCTGTTGGTGCCCGAATAGGGGTTCAGTCCGCTGATGTCTTTATAGCTGGAATAGTTGGTGAAGGAACCGTCGATGGCAGCAATCCAGGTATAGGACTTGGCGAATGAAATACCCACTGATAAAGTAGATGGCATGGAGACCTTGCCCGGAACATTCCGGATGAGGGTAAGGGAGTCAATAATACCCGCCAGGTTATGTCGTTCAGTCCGCTGGTAGAATTTGCTGTTCAGGTTGGCGGCCATGTCATACACCAATCCAAAGTTCAGCCGGTAATTTTTCTTGGTGATAGAGTCGATGTGAATGGAGACCGAAGGAGAAAACTTAAGGGAAGAGACAAAGGTGCGTTCGTAAACATACGGTGTGATTACGAGCACCTGCCCGGAGGCCTGGATTTCGTTGCTGTACAAATTGGAAACCGAGCTGAACAAATAAGTGCTGCGGAGTCCAACCGAGGCCCATTTGTTGATTTTGACGCCGTTGGACCAGCCGAACTGATTAATTCCGCCTGATCCTTCTTCCGTTACCTGTACATGGGCCGTATCTCCGGCAACTTGCTGACGGTATGTAAGCCGGTAGTTCAATTTGGTGTATGGCATCAGGTTAAACGACGTAGTCCATTTGCCATTGACTACCGGAATGGCAATGGTGACATAGTTCAGGTTCCCGCTACCGCTGCGTTCCGATGCCAGCGTCGAAACCTGGGTGCGTTGCTCACCGATCATACCAGCCTGAAACGATGTGTATCGGTTGTGGACGAGAAGGGCGGCATTCTGGTTATTGATGTTCCAGTAATGCATGTTGCTGATACCGACCCCACCCATACCCTGGTCTACAGCCGACGCCAACCCGTATTGCTCACCGAGACCAAATGAAGAAAATGGGCTGCGGGCAGCTTGTCCGAAGGCCTGGCCGGCAACCAGGAGAAACGCGGGAAAAAGGAGACATTTCTTATTGAACATGAGCAGACAGCTATTCAGACCCTTCCATTTCAAATCAGGGGTCACAAAGATGGAAGGTTTCAGATGGTTTTCAAACTGACGGATTGGCCAAACAACCCAAAATCACGGGTACCGGGGTGTGGAATCATGGACATGCTGCCGAACGATTGGTTGGAACAGCGCTGCGAGAACATGATCTGCCCCGCATTCTGGGAGAATTTTTTCCAATCATCGAATCATATCTGAAGAAGTTATTAGGGTATCAATATATTTGCCGATCATGAAGACCACCTACCACCACCTGATCAACCGAAGCCGAAGGGTTCCTTTGGTATTGGTGGTGCTCGTGATCTCGATCAGCCTGTTGTCAGCTGTTTCTGCTGATCGTCCGGTGCATCATGTTGGACCGCAGAAGTACTTTATGGCGATGGATAGTGATTTGCAATCTATTGCCTTGCGACCAACCGCCTTGTCCAAAGAGGTAAAGGACAATTCAGTTCAGCAGATTTTTCTCACACCACAAGTCAACATCGCGCAATCGACCTCGATTACTGCAATTATTGCTTCTTTCACTGTCAGTTTGATTCCCCTACACCACAATTCTTTATCGGTGTTTCTTCGGGTGATTCGTATCTGATCATTTCTTAATCCCTTTACTACGTATGAAAAATTTTGGCTATAGCCTTGGGCTATGCGTTATGTTTTATCTGTATGCTTTTTCTGCCGGAGCACAAATCCGCCAGGAAGAAGCGCTTGATTCCGCCGGACTTGAAATCGGGTATGAAGCGTACATGGATTTCCATTATAGCAGTGACTTTAATCATTCAAGGGACAATATCAGGCCATATAACAGCAATCCCATTGCGGTGAATCAGTTTGCTTTGGCATATACATATGCCCAGGCGAGTTTTAATTATCGAAGGATGACGGCGCGTGCTGCGTTTCATACGGGTGAAATTGTAAGCCTGATGTATGCGGGTGAAGACTACCTCACGAAGTTTATCAGGGAGTTATCTTTTACCTACCGCCTAACTTATAAAATGGAATTGGAGGCTGGTATTTTTCCTGCGATCTATGGCGCAGAGACCTTTATCAATAAAGACAATCTCCATGCAAGTCGGGCTGTGATGACCGATTTTGCACCTGACTTTGAAACTGGCATCCGGCTAAAATATAAATACTCACGCTACTGGAGAGCGACCTTTCAAATAACCAATGGATGGCAGGCCATAAAAGAGAACAATCATTCACCTGGTTTTGGGATGGTGCATATCTATGACAAGCCCAATAAGTTCCTTTTCAATTACGGTATATTCGTTGGCAATGAGGTATATCAAAGCAAGAATGCCCTTGACCAGTTCAAATTTTACAACAACTTGTTTGCCCGGATTCATGTTGGTAAACGTTGGATTGTGGCACCCATGGTGGACATCGGCATGATGCGTAACCCGGTGACGCAAGCCATGGATCAATGGCAAGCCTATGGCGGATCGGTTCGGTATGCCCTGACGCCGGAATGGGGTATTGCCGCGCGCTACGAGCGTATCTATGACCCCAATCAGATTATCAATGAGGTCATCACCAATACACCGAATGGGTTTCAGTTGCATGGATCTACCCTCACCCTGGAATACAATCCTGCACCCCAGGTTATGCTTAGACTTGAGGGAAGACATTCACTCTCCAAAGATGCGATCTACAACTATGGGGATGGACAGAAAAGCAAACAGGATTTCTTCATCATGTTTTCTGTAGCCATTCAGTTGAAGAACTCTACGGCTGTGAAGATGAAACAAGAGCCGGCACTGAAAGACAATTACTAGGCGACGTGAATCAGCTAACCTTCCAAATCAGCAAGTTCAATTGGATAGGCTGTTTTTTGCTATTAATTACTGTTGCCAGTTATGGCCAGGAAGACCTCAATGAACTTACCGTAGATCGTCCGGGCGTAGCCGATACACCCTATACGGTTCCTGTAGGTCTGTGGCAGGCCGAGATCGGCTTTGACTATTTCAGTCGGTACAACGGGGATCATTTTCATTTGCCTACCGCCCTGATTCGAACCGGCATCAGCAGGCGATCAGAGATTCGGATATCGACGGTTCACGTAATCGATAAGACAGAGCCCAATAGATTTCAAGGCATCTCACCATTACTTCTGGGGTTGAAGATGCATATCATCGAGAAAAAGAAGTGGATACCTGAAACTGATCTGATGGTCAATATTTCTTTGCCTATGCATTTCGGCTCAGGGTATTCCATGAAGCCAGGCCCAGAAGTGTTGTTACTGTTTGAAAATGACTTTTCAGACAAGCTTGCTATCAACTATAACCTGGGTATGCTGTGGGATAGTTTCCGGGGATCCCGGATTCTGGAGTTTTCGGTGTGTTTTAACTATTTGCCCACCCACCGCGTAGGACTTTTTGCTGAGGCTTTTGGCTATTCGCCGCTGCAGGATGCCGTGGAAACAGGAATGGATGGGGGAATGACCTATTTATTACTTCCGCACTGGCAACTGGACCTTTCTGCGGGGCTCAGTACCATCAACGGGCAACTCAATCACTTTGTGTCTACAGGCTTTACGGTAAGATTCAAGTAGTGACTAAACTGCCCCCAGGAAATGTTCAATCAGCAGGTAAGCACCGCAGCCTGCAAAATATCCAATCAAGGCAATGAGGCTGATGCGCTTCATGTACCAGATAAAATCGATCTTTTCCATGCCCATCACAGCTACGCCTGCGGCAGAGCCGATGATCAATATACTGCCACCCGTACCCGCGCAGTAAGCAAGATATTCCCAGATAAAATGGTCCTGCGGATATGTATCCAAACTATACATACCCATACTTGCGGCCACCAACGGCACGTTATCCACAATGGCGGACAGCATACCAATCAGTGTTACAATAATCGATTGACTGCCCACGGTTTGATCCAGCCAGACCGCAAAATGATGCAGTATCTCCATGGATTCCAGGGCACCGACGGCAAGCAGTATGCCTAAAAAGAACAGTACACTGGATGTGTCAATCCGCTGCAAAGCGCCAGCAGCCGTATAGGGTTTCCGCAAGGCCTCATCTGCATGGGGGTTGATTAATTCACTTACAATCCAAAGGATACTCAAACCCAGGAGCATACCGATGTATGGGGGCAGGTGGGTGATGGTCTTGAAGACCGGGACAAAAATCAGTGCGCCCACACCCAGAAACAGCATGATCGAACTGCCTTTGATTTCCTCATGTCCGTAGCCGGCGTTTGCGTGCTCAGCATTGGGATGCTCACCCAGGGTACCTTTCATGGTGAAAGTGAGGTACAGCAAGGGTATAATCATACTCACCATGCTGGGCACAAAAAGTACTTTGATGATGTTAACCGTTGAAATCTGTCCGCCGATCCAGAGCATGGTGGTGGTGACGTCACCAATCGGTGTCCAGGCACCTCCGGCATTGGCCGCAATCACAATCATACCCGCAAAGAACATGCGCATCTCCTTGTCTGGTATAAGCTTGCGGATCAGGGACACCATCACAATAGCGGTAGTGAGGTTGTCAAGGATGGAGGACAGGAAGAAAGTAACCATACATACCAGCCATAGCAGTTTAACTGCATTTTTGGTCTGGATGCGATCGGTGATCAGGCGAAATCCCTGATAGGCGTCTACCAGTTCAACAATGGTCATGGCGCCCAGGAGGAAGAATAGGATCGAAGAAATCTGACTCAGGTGTTCGCCCAGGTGAAGGCCAACAGCATCCTTGTCATTTTCAGACAATGCGTACAACGTCCAGCACAATACACCCGTGAGCAGTGCCGTGGCTGTCTTATTGATTTTGATGGGGTGTTCGAGTGCGATGGCCAGATAGCCAACGACAAAGACAAGAATGATAATAACTTCCATAAGCCACGGGTTAGGTCGCAAGTAAATATATGCGAAAAAATGCTTTTTGGAAGTCCCTGACAGCGGGAATTCGATTGAAATCTGACCAGCGGCAATGCCGCCTATTCACCCAGGTTGAACAGCCCTTGATTCAACAATTGCAGGGAAGGGTTCTTATGGGCCGTATTCACTAGGATGGAAATGTTATTGTGGCTTCCGCCATAAGAAACCATGCGCACCGGAATCTCACCCAGCGACTGAAACACATCGGCAAGAACGCGCTTTTTGTCAGCCAGCTTATTGCCCACAACACAAATGATCGTTTGGTTTTTGTCTACCTCTATGCTGCCGAAACGCTCCAGCTCGGAAATAATTTCAGGAAGGTGCGTTTCATCATCAATGGTCAGGGACACGGCCACCTCTGAGGTGGAGATCATGTCGATGGGTGTCTTATACTTTTCGAAGATTTCAAAGACGCGGCGGAGGAATCCAAATGCCAGCAGCATGCGTGATGACTTGATGTTGATGGCGATGATGCCATCTTTGGCAGCAATAGCTTTGAATTGACCGCTCGTGCCTTTGTCAGAAATGAGTGTGCCTTGGGCTTTTTCGTCCATGGTATTCTTAAGCCGAACCGGAACTCCATAGCGTTGCGCGGGCACAATGGTGGAGGGGTGAAGAATCTTGGCACCGAAGTAGGCCAGCTCGGAGGCTTCGTCAAATGTTAGCTCAGCAATGGGCTGTGTCTTTTTCACAACACGCGGATCGTTGTTGTGCATGCCGTCAATGTCGGTCCAGATTTGAATCTCCTCGGCACGGATCGCGGCCCCGATCAGTGAAGCCGTATAGTCGCTGCCTCCGCGTTTCAGGTTATCAATTTCATTGCGGTGATTCCTGCATATATAGCCCTGGGTAATGAGTACATCCAGGTGGCTCATGGATGGGAGCAAGGCCTTGAGGCGCTCGGAGATCTTCTCCAGCTCTGGCTCCTGGTTCTCATCGATAGACATAAAATGTAACGCCGGCAACAACCGGGAATCGATGTTGCGTTCCCGCAGGTGGTAATAAAAGAATTCGGTAGAGGCCAATTCGCCCTGTGCCAGCAATTCACGATAACTGCGGTCGTCAAAAGTACCAGCAGCCAGCAGGCGTATGAGGCTGAAATAGCGACTTACGATATCCTGCCCGATGGCTTTGTACTCCGGTAACTGAAACAACTCACCAGCATATTGCTGATAATGCTTTTCGAGTTGTTGGATCTCGGCTTCTGCTTCAGGCTTTCTGCCTGCCATCAAATGATCACCCATCTTCACCAAGGTGTTGGTGGTACCACTCAGGGCAGATAATACAACGATCTTTTTGCCGGGAATACCCAACACCAGATCAGCCACTTTTCTTAAACGCTCGGGCTTGCCGACAGAGGTGCCACCAAACTTAACGACTTGCATAATCTTATACGATGAATTTGCGGATGGCAAAGATAGGCCAACCGGTTGGATAATGCCTGCACCTTTCATTCGGTGCTCCGGTTATTTCTGCTGCATTCGATTGCAGCAAGGCCATGCATAAACCAGATGGGTATTAAACAACAAGAGCGCGACTTGCGCCGCGCTCTTGTCAGGGGATCAATTAAACACTTACTTTTTCACTTCTTCGTACTCCACGTCGGTGGCATCACCACTTCCACCGGTGCTTCCGGTTGAAGCACCCGGTTGAGGGCCAGCACCGGCACCTGCGCCCGGTTGTGCGCCTGCCGCTGAGGAGGCTGCGTACATTTCCTGAGAAGCGGCCTGCCAGGCAGCATTCATGGCGGTGAGGGCGTTTTCAACAGCGGCCAGGTCCTGGCTCTTGTGTGCTTCCTTCAGCTTATCAAGCGCACCTTGAATGGCGCTCTTGTTGCCTTCAGAAAGTTTGTCACCATATTCTTTCAGTTGCTTTTCTGTCTGGAAGATCATGGAGTCGGCCTGATTGAGTTTCTCGATGCGTTCCTTTTCTTTTTTATCGGCATCTGCATTGAGCTGAGCCTCTTCCTTCATTTTCTTGATTTCGGCGTCGGTCAATCCGGAAGATGCTTCAATCCGGATCTTCTGCTCCTTGCCTGTGCCTTTGTCTTTGGCAGACACGTGGAGGATACCGTTGGCGTCAATATCAAACGTCACTTCGATTTGCGGTACACCACGCGGAGCCGGAGGAATTCCATCTAGGTGGAATCGGCCAATCGTACGGTTGTCTTTTGCCATCGGCCGTTCTCCTTGCAGCACGTGGATTTCAACGGACGGCTGGCTATCCGACGCGGTAGAGAACGTTTCTGATTTCTTGGATGGAATGGTTGTGTTCGATTCAATCAACCGGGTCATTACTCCGCCCATGGTTTCAATACCCAGGGAGAGCGGTGTAACGTCGAGCAGCAACACATCTTTTACTTCACCCGTCAACACACCACCCTGAATGGCAGCACCTACGGCGACCACTTCGTCAGGGTTAACACCTTTTGAAGGCTTGCGACCGAAGAACTTCTCTACTTCCTCCACGATGCGCGGAATGCGGGTTGATCCACCTACGAGAATCACTTCATCAATTTGAGAAACGGAGATACCCGAATCTGCGACTGCCTTACGGCATGGCTCCAGGGTCCGCTTGATGAGATCGTCACACAGTTGTTCAAACCTGGCGCGGCTAAGTTTGCGCACCAGGTGTTCCGGTACACCATCCACCGAAGTGATATAAGGCAGGTTTATTTCTGTTTCCTGTGAGCTTGACAATTCAATCTTGGCTTTTTCAGCAGCTTCTTTCAGACGCTGCAGTGCCATCGGATCTTTGCGCAGGTCGATGTTCTTTTCGTTTTTGAATTCATCGGCCAGCCAGTTCATGATGCGCATATCAAAGTCGTCACCGCCGAGGTGGACATCACCATTGGTCGATTTTACTTCGAATACACCATCACCAAGTTCCAGGATGGAAATATCAAACGTACCACCGCCCAGGTCATAGACGGCAATCTTCATGTCTTTGTTTTTCTTATCAAGGCCGTAGGCCAGTGCGGCGGCGGTGGGCTCATTGATGATACGCTTTACATCAAGGCCTGCAATCTGGCCCGCCTCTTTGGTGGCCTGACGCTCGGCATC
>DNZD01000224.1 GCA_003504855.1 Cytophagales bacterium | reverse complement strand
CAGATACCCGCGCACAGATTGATGCCTTCTCACTGCAACGAAAGGCATCGTTTGATATTTTTCTGCTGGAACTGTCTGGCGTCTATGAATACCACTTTCTGGATTGGCGTGACAGCCACCGACGACTGAGGTTCACTCCATACTTATTTGCAGGATTGGCTTTATTCAATATTTCAGGTGTCCCGAATAAAACAGTCCAGTACAGTAATGTGCAAATGGCCATTCCGTTTGGCGGAGGGATTAAGTATGTGCTCAATCCAAAATACTATGTGTCGTTGGAGTTTGGGGTCCGGAAAACGTTTTTTGACTACCTCGACAATGTTTCTTACGGAGACCCATCTTTCAAGAACTATCAATACGGAAACAAGTTTGATACTGACACCTACTATTTTCTGGGAATCACGCTAACCCGTACATTTTACGATATCCCATGTCCCAGAAATCCCTATAAGTAGGGGATAGGCTTCTTGCAACTTTTTGGCGCCGGAGTTCATCCTGTGACCGGGCAGACCGCAACCGTTGATAGTGCTAAAATGAAGGAAATAGGCTACTTTTGCGGTCTTGTGGCTTCTTTCAAAGACCAAATTGACATGAATAATATGCCCCGGCATATTGCCATCATTATGGATGGCAATGGACGGTGGGCAAAGAAGAAGGGCGCGGCCAGGATCTTTGGTCATCGCAATGCCATACAGGCGGTCACAGAAGCAACTGAAGGCTGTGGTGAACTCGGTGTAAAATACCTGACGCTTTATGCGTTTAGTACAGAGAACTGGGGAAGGCCCAAAGAAGAAGTGGATGGGCTGATGGAGCTCCTCGTGAACACTATTAAAAAGGAAATCAGTAATCTGATGGATAATCAGGTGCGACTGGTAACGATTGGTGACATCTCGCATTTGCCGCTGAATTGTCAGCGCAACCTGGACGAAGCGAAGCAAACCACTCGCAATAACACAGGCCTCACCGTGCAGTTAGCGTTGAATTATAGTGGTCGGTGGGAAATTGTGCAGGCAGCGCGCAAACTCGCATTGGATGCTCAACGGGGGAAACTTCATCCGGAAGATATCACCGAATCGATGTTTGCCAGTTTACTGGAAACAGGAAGCGTTCCTGATCCGGAGTTGTTGATTCGCACGAGCGGAGAATTGCGGGTTAGTAACTTTTTGTTGTGGCAAATTGCGTACACCGAATTGTTCATCACCCAGACCCTGTGGCCTGACTTTAGAAAAGAAGATTTATATGAAGCGATTTGCGCTTACCAACACCGGGAGCGCCGATTTGGAAAAGTATTAGAACCGAACAGTTGACGATGAGACGATTAGTGATTTTGTGCGCCCTGGTCCTGTTTGGCTTTTCGTCATTGGCTCAGTTTCGCAAGAGCCGAACAACAGCACCGGAAGAGAAACCCCTCACCGAGGCGACACTCAACTACGCCACACCCAATGAATTCTTTATTGCTGGCATTGACATTGCCGGCCTCAATGTATTGGATAAGAATGCAGTAATATCCCTCACGGGTCTCAAGATCGGTGATAAAATCAAAATCCCGGGTGATGCGATCGCCATGGCCATACGCAAACTGTGGCGTCATGGATTGGTAGGCGATGTATCCATTGGTGTAGATCGTATTGAAGGACAAAATGTATACCTCGTCATTACCCTGGCTGAACGTCCTCGCCTGACTGATTTTTATTTTGTGGGGATCAACAAGTCGAAGCAATCATCGCTCAAAGACGATATCAAATTGATCAAGGGCAAAATCGTCAATGACGCCATCATGCGCAATACAGAGCTGGGCGTTAAAAAATATTTTGCCAAGAAAGGTTTCCTGAATACGGAAGTCAAAGTAGTTCAGGAGCCCGATACCCTAAATCGCGGAGGCGTACGATTACGCATCAATGTAGACCTTAAACAGAAGGTGCGCATCAATGAAATTTCCTTTGAAGGCAACAAAGACGTCAGCAGCACGCAGCTCAAAAAGAAAATGAAAAAGACGCATGAGCATGCGCGCATCTCTTTACACCGCACGCTGCTCAGCACACTGCTCAGTACACCCCCCAGAGACTATAAGCCGGCCCTGGACTCAAGCCGGAAATTGAGCTGGGCGCAGATTAAGAAATTCATCAACAACAATGTCAAGTTGAATTTCCTGTCGGGATCTAAATTCCTGCGCAATGAGTTTGAGGAAGACAAGAAGAAGATTATTGCTTACTATAATACACAGGGCTATCGCGACGCAGAGATAATTTCTGACACCATTGCCCGCCATGGTGCCAATGGCATCGATATCAAATTCAAGGTATTTGAAGGAAGAAAGTACTATTTCCGCAACATCTCGTGGACGGGCAATTATCTCCATACATCAGCTACCTTGGACAAAATTCTCGATATCCAGAAAGGCGATGTGTATAATCGGGAGTTGCTGGAAAGCAAGACAACTTTCAATCCCAAAGGTGCTGACATCAACGGGCTGTACATGGATGATGGTTACCTGTTCTTCAAAGTGCAGCCTGTGGAGGTAGCTATTGTCGGCGACTCCATCGACATTGAAATGCGGATATACGAAGGAGATCAGGCCACCATCGACAAGGTTATTATCAGTGGTAACGAGCGTACGAGTGATCACGTAATCCGTCGCGAGTTGTCTACAATCCCTGGCAATAAATTCCGACGTTCAGATATCATTCGCACCCAACAAATGTTGTCTTCAATGGGTTACTTCAATCCCCAGAAGATCGAACAGGATATTCGCCCGAACCCGGCCAATGGAACGGTTGACATCGAGTGGAAACTCGTTGAGCAGTCCAATGACCAGGTCCAATTATCCGGAGGTTGGGGAGGATACTATGGCTTTGTGGGCACTGTCGGGCTCACGTTTAATAATTTCTCCGCGCGCAACGTGACGCACTTTGATAAGTGGAGACCGTTGCCTGTGGGAGATGGACAACGATTCTCGCTGTCTGCGCAAGCGAACGGAAAGGCATTCCAGAGTTACAATGTTTCATTTACGGAGCCTTGGCTTGGTGGACGCCGCCCGAACTCATTTACAGTAAGTCTTTCACACTCTATTTCCCGACGACCAAATAGTAACTACCAGTTCACAGAGGACTTCTCCCTGAAGCAAAGCGGCATCACGTTGTCGCTGGGTCGTCGTCTGGAATGGCCGGATAACTACTTTACACTTACAAATTCGTTGTCGTTCCTGATATACAACTACAGTAATTACCTGATTGGCTCAACGGCATTGCCGCCCGTAGGATCAACCAACAGTTTCATCTTTAATACGACGCTGGCCAGAAACAGCATCGATAGCCCGATGTTCCCGACAGGAGGATCTTCAGTATCACTTAGCTTGTCCCTGACTCCACCGTATTCCTTGTTCCGCGATGCCAGTTTTGTAAATGATATCAACCAACGGTATAAATGGTTGGAGTTATATAAAGTCATGTTTGACTCGAAGTTCTACCTGAAGTTGTTGGGCAGCAGTAAGCCAACAGGAAGAAGTTTGGTCTTGGAAGCAAGGGCACACCTTGGATTCATTGGGGCTTACAATAAGAACCTTCCCACCGGACCATTCGAGCGGTTCTTTATGGGTGGAGCGGGATTGGCCGGTGGCTTTAATTCCTATGTATTGGGACAGGAAATTGTTGGATTGCGCGGCTATCCAGACAATCAGGTGACACCGCCGCTTTATTCCCTGCGGAACACACAGAATGCAACGTCTATCGAGGGTGGAATTGTCTATGATAAGTTTGTGATGGAGTTGCGCTACCCGATCACCACGAGCCAGACCGCCACCATTTATGCCCTCAGTTTTGCGGAGGCTGGGAATAACTGGAATAATTTTTATGAGTTTAATCCGTTTAAGTCATACCGGTCGGCCGGTTTTGGCGCCCGGATCTTTATGCCAGCTTTCGGTTTAATCGGTCTTAACTGGGCTTACGGATTTGACACCTTGCCCGGAGCCACCCAGAAGAGCGGCGCCCAATTCCACTTTACGATTGGCCAACAAATCCGGTAGAAATGCGATTTTTGCTCACGCTAGCCCTGTTTTTAGTGTTCGGCCTGAATTTTGCCGTAGCACAGAAGTTCGGGTACATTGACACGAATTTCATTTTGAGCAAGATGCCGGAATATGCCAAGGCCCAAAGTGAAATTGATCAGCTATCAGCCGGATGGCAGAAAGAAGTGGAGGACATGTCACGCAATGTGGAAACCCTGTATGCGTCGTTGAAAGCGGAAGAGGTACTCCTCACAGACGAGATGAAGGCAGAAAGGCTGGAGACCATCCACAAGAAGGAATCGGAGTGGAAGGAGTACCAGCGGAAAGTTTTCGGCTTTGGTGGATTATTTTTTTTGAAAAAACAGGAATTGATTAAACCTTTGCAGGATAAAGTCTTTGAAGCCGTAGAGAAAGTGGCCAAACAAAACCGTTTGGCAATCATTTTTGACAAATCTTCGGAATTGGTGATGATATATACCGACCCGAAACATGACTATACCGACTTTGTACTCGAGGAATTAGGATTAGGTGACCCAAATGATAAAATCAAATAAATAACCAGAACATGAGAACCCTTGTAATTTTAGTATTCACCCTTCTGTCGGCTGGCGCATTTGCTCAGACCCCTGCTCAACCGCAAAAGATCGGTTATGTCGATATGGACTCGATCTTCAGCCAATTGCCGCAGTATAAGCAAGTGGTTTCAGATCTGAAGGCACACTCCACCCAGTTGGAAGCGCAGTTCAAAGCCAAGAGTAAAGAGTTTGAAGACAAGTATCGCGCATACCAGGCTTCTGCCGCCACCATGATCGATGCTGTACGCAAAGACAAAGAGACCGAATTGCAGCAATTGCAGGAAAATATCCAGCGCTTTCAGCAGGATGCCCAATCTTCCGTACAGAAGAAAGAAGCGGACCTGATGGAACCGCTGATTCGCAAAATCGCCAAAGCCATTAAGGAAGTGGCCAAAGAGAACGGATTCACTTTTGTCATCAATGCGCAATTGGGTGGCAATGATGTATTACTCTTCACTGATGAAAAGTATGACATCTCTGGTTTGGTATTAAAGAAAATGATTCCTGCTCCGGCAACGGCTACGCAGCCTAAGTAATCAATAATTAATTTGACAAGAACCCCACGGAGTAATCTGTGGGGTTTTTTATTGAATTCGGTTTGTTAGAATCTGCTTTATTCAATAACGGCTTCTACCTGATCCATTTTGGTTTCGCTGAACGCACCTGATGTAGCGAAGACTATCTTACCCTGGGGATCCAGCACAAAAAAGTAGGGTACATCCCTTCGCTCGAAATCTAGCGCCTCTTTGTAGGTCTTAAGCTCACCCTTATAAAAAAGAATATAGGGCAACAGCTGCGGGTCAGTGTTTTTCAAGGCCTTGCGCTTGGCCGTACCTGTGGCGGCAGCATTGATTCCAGTAAACATAGGCACGAAATAGACATTGACATCATAACCCATCCCCGACATCACCCCGGTTGTCTTTTGTACAAATTTGGAGAATACGGGTTCAAACCAGGTTCTCAGGTCGTCCTCTGACTTTCGTGAATAGGCCAATCCAAGCAATGTGTACTTTCCTTTTACATCATCCGGAAGACTGACGCTTTTATCTTCTACAGTTTCAGCAGTCATCGCGGGGAAAGTTTTTCCAACCACCTGAGCGGTCACCGAACCGGAGCCAACCAGCAACAGGGCAACGAAAAGATATCTCATGAGCATATTTTGATTTATAAGTTACAAAAAAGCCTCAATCACAGTAGGGGTAGAGGAAACAACAGTTGTTATATTACCGTTAACGCACCAATATCCTTTTTATGCGCATCGCTTTCATATTCCTGCTGAACCTGACCATGGTTACAGGCTTTGGCCAAACCCCCAGGATTGACGAAGCCCGGAAATTATACGAAAGCAGAAAGCTGCCGGAAGCATTGGCGATCGTTAATAAAGTGACAGAGGGAGATAAAGACTACCCAGCGTCGCAGTATTGGCTTGGACGAATCGCTTTTGATGAAAGACGCTATGACGATGCAGCCGAGTTCTTTGAAGAAGCTGCCGATAAAGACCCCAGTGTGGCAGACTACCACAATTGGTTGGGAAATGCCTATGGAACAATTGCTCAAAACGCCAATGTCCTCCGGCAAGGTATGCTCGCCCCAAAAATGAAGTCAGCCTGGGAGAAAGCGATCTCGTTGGATAAGCAAAATATCAATGCTCGCATTTCTCTCATACAGTTTTATACCCAGGCGCCTGGATTTATGGGTGGTAGTTTTGAAAAAGCGTATCAGATGGCTGATCAGATTGGAAAAATTAATGCGGCGCAGGGCCATTTACAACGAGGCAATATTCTGTTGGCAGAAAAAAAGCCTGTCGAAGCCGAGCGTGAGTTCCTGGAAATGGTAAAGGCTGATCCCACGTATAATGGTAACCTGGTGAATTTTTATCTGGGACAAAAGAGTTATGACAAAGCATATTCCCTTTTGGACGATCTACAGAAAAATAATCCGGATGACTACCGGATTGTGTATTTGATTGGAAGAACGAGTGCCGTATCGGGGTTGCAACTGGATCGCGGCGAATCCATGCTGAAGAAATACCTGACCTATAGTCCAAAACCAAATGAGCCTTCACTCGCAGGTGCCAATATGAGGTTGGGACAGATCAGTGAGAAGAAAGGGAATAAATCAGCAGCCAAAAAATACTACGAAACAGCCCTGAATTTGGATGCCACCATGAAGGAAGCAAAAGAAGGACTTGAGCGCACCAGCAAATAGAATTATGAGTCAATCACTACCAACAGAGCAGGATCGCATTGAAGTGATCGATGTCCTCAGGGGTTTTACCTTGTTTGGAATTGCCCTGGTACACTTCACTGAGCAATTTTACGCCGGCATGCCACCGGAGGGTCACAACATCGCCGGTCCTGCTGTAATCGATCAGGTGGTTTCGGGGATCGTAGGAATTTTTATTCAGGGGAAGTTCTTCATGATCTTCTCATTTCTTTTTGGCATGAGCTTCTTTCTGCAGCTCAACAAAGCAAAAGGGTCGACCAGTTTTTTTCTTCGGTTCTTGTGGCGCCTGATTATCCTGTTCGGGATAGGCGTAATTCATCAGATTCATTATCGGGGAGACATTCTTACCATCTATGCTGTACTTGGAATCGGACTATTGGTTGCTTTTTGGTTTCCTGACCGGCTTTTATTTATCCTGGCATTGATCCTTGTACTTGATGTCCCATCCATTTTTGTTCGCATTTGGGACGCTTTTCATCAATCAGGCAATCCCTTTGACATGAATCAAGCGGAATTACTTAATTACTACAATGTGGTGAAATCGGGTACTTATGGGGAAATCATCAATGCGAATTGGAAGGAATTGCCGGGTAAATGGTTTTTTCAGGTGGGTTCCGGAAGACTTTACATTACCCTCGGATTGTTTCTGCTGGGTTTGTATGCAGGCAGGAAGAATTGGTTTGGGGATGCAGCACGCTGGGGAAAGTTCAGGCGGTATGCAGCGTGGGGACTGTTAGGGTGCATTCTGTTTATGGTTGTAATTTTTGGAGGAACCCAACTACTTAAGATGGAGTTGCCTCAGGCGGCACAATGGGCCATCGGAGGTGCAGCTTATGATTTCTTTAATGCTTGCCTTGCCACCATCTATGTGAGTTGGATTGTTACCCTTTTTCAAAAGGAGAATTGGAGATCACGTTTGCTCGCACTCTACGCCCCGGGTCGTATGGGACTAACCACTTACCTCATGCAAGCAGCTATCGGTGTGTTGGTCTTCTTCTCGATTGGTTTGGGATTGCTCGGTGATATTGGGGCAGGGCTGTGTTTGATCCTGGCTGTTGCCGTTTTCTATTTTCAGATCCGGTTCGCTCAGCTGTGGTTTCACTATTTCCGCTTCGGACCAGTGGAATGGCTCTGGCGCAGCCTTACATATTGGCGCATTCAGCCGATGCGCAAATAAATGACAGCAAGGATAACGTCTTGTGGGTGATTCGGAACTATTTCCGAGGTTAGATGTTTTAAAAACACCAAACCTAAAATCCTATGAGAAAACTATTGCTAAGTATCAGTACACTTTTCATTGCCTTGTCGGGCCTGGCCCAAGACAACATTACCGTGTGCCATACGGCCTCCACGGAAAAGTTTGCCATGTTCGCCTCGAATAAGAAATTCAATGCAGAACACCCAAATCCAAGGGTCTATGTACACATCAGTGAAGAAGGGGGCCAGATGATTCACTTTAAGACACCAGATGGTGGTGAAGGGAATGCTTACTTTATCGAAGCCAAGAAGAAGACCAACAATTGGGTTTTTGTGTTTCAGGAATGGTGGGGACTGAATGACAACATCAAGCGACATGCTGATGAGATCTACAAGGACCTTGGCAATGTAAACGTATTGGCCCTGGATATGTACGATGGCAAAATGGCTACCGATGCTGATAATGCCGGCAAACTTATGCAGGCGTTTAAGCAGGAGCGCGGCGATATGATTGTAAAAGGGGCTGTTGCATATGCCGGGAAGGACGCCAAAATCGGAACCGTGGGATATTGCTTCGGTGGTGGTCAGTCATTGCTGGCCTCACTTACAGCAGGGAAGCAAGCTGTGGCTTGTGTGATGTACTATGGAATGCCTGTTAGTGATGTGAATGTGTTGAAAACGCTCAATTGCGATGTATTGAATATCTGGGGGACTAAGGATCAGTGGATCAATAAAAACGTTAGCGATACATTCGAGCAGAACATGAAACTTGCGGGCAAAAAGCTAACGAGCAAGGCGTACGAAGCGGCCCATGGATTTGCAAACCCAAGCAATCCGATGGGTTCATACGATGAAGTCGCTGCCAAGGACGCGTACAAGAATACGCTGGAATTCTTTAAGGCCAGACTGAAATAATCTTAAAACAATAAATGGAGAAGGATGGTCAAGATGACCATCCTTTTTTATTCCCAAACAACCATGCCTTTTTCGTGGTACCAGGAAGGATATTTGGGAAGGTGAATTTTTTCTACTTCGTTGCGCTTAACCTTTAGGGTCGGGGTGAGCAGGCCGTTGATAATGGACCAGTCTTCTTTCATGATTACGGCTGTTTCCAGTTTTTCGTAGGATTCCAACCCTTCGTTAACAAGCTTGATGGTGGCTGAGAGGCTGGATGTTACTTCCGATCGGGATTTGCCCTTGCCTAGATTCGACAAAACTACCAGTGCAATGGGCTGGGGAATACCCATTCCAACCACACAAACCTGATCAATGTCTGGGTTGGTCAGTAAGTTCATTTCAATGGGAGTTGGAGCAACATACTTGCCCTTGTCTGTCTTGAAAATATCCTTAATGCGTCCAGTGATCCTGAGGAACCGATCGGAGTCAAACTCACCCACATCCCCCGACTTCAAAAACCCATCGGCCGTAAACATAGCGGCAGTAAGTTCTGGCTCCTTATAGTATCCCATCATGGTACCCGGATGCCGGGTTTGAATCTCTCCCCCTTCGCCAAGCCGAACCTCCACACCGGGCCAGGGCTGGCCCACGGTGCCAGAACGAATTTCCATCAGGTTGAATGAGCACACCCCGCCATTCTCGGTCATGCCATAGATGTCGCGCAGCACAATACCGAGTTTTCGGTACCAGTCAATCAAAGCAGCTGGCGCAGGTGCCGCACCAATACCAATGACATTGGCTTCAGCAAGACCCAGCTTCTTCTTCAATTGCCTCTTGAGCAATGTGCCGATTCCGGGAATGGCGAGCAATAAGGCCAACCGGCCAGGCGGGAGCTTTTCAAAAATCTTCTCCTGAAACTTGGCGTAAATGCGCGGCACACCGAAGAAGAGATGCGGCTGAGTCGCCATCAAGTTAGCCGCAAAAGTTTCAAGCGAATCAGCGAAGGTAATCCTTGCCCCCAGCATGGTTCCGGCCAGTTCGGTGATCATGCGTTCTGCAATGTGGCACAACGGGAGGTAGGAGAATAGTTTAGCATGAACCGGCAACTGATGTTGTTGCTGCAAAGCAACTATTGCAGTTTCAGCGGTCCAGCTTAATTGACTGAAATTGAACATAACGCCCTTGGGCATACCCGTGGTGCCCGAGGTGTACATGATGGTTACAAGTTCTTCGGAATTGCGCAGAGGCCTTCCGGCCAAAGGCTCATGCGCGGCAATGAGATCATTCCATTTTAATCCAGCAGCAGGCCCATACAAGGGAAAGCAAATCCGGATGATTTCCTGGTTGAGTCCACTCTCCTGGCTGGCGAAATCATCCAGCTTGCCCAGGAAAATTGCTTTCGCCTGGCAGTGATCAAGAATTTGCCTGATTGATGACGAAGTCAGGTTGGGATACAATGGCACACTAACATGACCGGCCATCCAGATTGCAAAATCCGCCATTATCCAGTGCGCACAATTTTTGGAGAGGATGGCTATGTTGCTGCCGGGAGGCAGGGATAAGTCCTGAAGCGCTGCAGCCATCCGGCGGATTTCATCGGTGGCTTTCCGGTAGGAGTATAAATGCCATTGTCCATTAACCGGCTGACGAAAGAACACCTCTTCCGGTATTTCTCTCTCCCAGTGGTATAAATTCTCAAGTGGGCTTCGATTCGCCAAGGTTCTTGTGTTTGATAGTGTTAATTTTAATGACTTGAATCGCTAAAAACAAGGCAAATGGCCTCAGCCCCAAAGAAACTTTTCCTCCTCGATGCGTATGCCCTGATTTACCGGGCTCATTTTGCATTTACCAAAAACCCACGGATCAACTCGAAGGGCATCAATACTTCGGTTGCGTTCGGCTTCTCGAACACGTTGCTTGAAGTGATTACCAAACAGAAACCAACCCACATCGGTGTTGCTTTCGACACGGCAGCAAAGACGTTTCGTGATGAGATATTTGCTGAATACAAAGCGAATCGTCAAGAGACGCCCGAAGATATCCGTTCAGGGGTGCCTATCTGCAAGGAGATCATTCGGGGATTTAACATTCCCATTTTTGAATTGGACGGATATGAAGCCGACGATGTAATCGGAACGATGGCAGGCAAGGCAGCTGCTGCGGGATTTGAAGTCTATATGATGACGCCCGATAAGGATTACGGGCAATTGGTGACCGACAAAGTATTTCTGTATAAGCCGGCCTACATGGGCAACTCCGTGGATATCATGGGCCCGAAGGAGGTATGTGAGAAGTGGGATATTGCTAATGTCTCCCAGGTGGTTGAAATTTTGGGTTTGCAGGGCGACACATCAGATAACATTCCTGGTATTCCCGGCGTTGGCCCGAAAACGGCAGCAGACCTGGTCAAGAAATACGGCACCATCGAGAACATCATCAAGCACAGTGATGAGTTGAAGGGCAAACTCAAAGAACGCGTGGAGGAGTTTGGTCAACAAGCTTTGCTTTCGAAGACGCTGGCAACCATAGCCCTCGATGTGCCCCTGGAATTTGATGAAGGCAAATTGGCTTTCACAGGACCAATTATAGATCGTATCAAACCAATTTTTGAAGACCTGGAGTTCAAGACCATGTTACCGCGGGTCATGGCATTGGCTTCGGGAGCCGCAGTTCCGGAAAACACCATCGCTTCGAATCCAGGCGGATCTCAGCTTTCCATGTTTGGAGGGGGCGAGACAGCCACCGTCGAACGCAAGGTGATGAGTCCGGAGCATGTGCGATATACGTTGGTAGACACAGAAGGCCAGCGGAACGAACTTGCTGCAAAACTGGCTGGCCTGCAAGAATTTGCGTTGGTCGCCGTTACGGACGAGGCCGAAAACTTTGATTTTACACTCACCCACGTGGCCTTTGCCACCGCTCCCGGAGAAGCCTGGTATATGCCGGTAAGCAAAGGGGGTAAGGAACTAAAGGCAGTGGCCGGAGTGCTGAAAGATTCCCGAATCCGAAAGGCTGGCCATAACCTCAAGTATACGGTACTGGCCCTGCGAAAACATGATATTGACCTCGGCGGCGTACTATTTGATTCCCTGTTGGCACATTACCTCATCGAACCAGAGGCGTCACATGACCTTAGCGTGATAGCAAACCAATACATTGGCTATACCCTTCAATCGGAAACCAGTGACATGGTGGCCTATTGCGAGGAAGTTGATGTCGTCTTGCAGTTGCGTCCGCGATTGACGAAAGAACTGGAAGTAAGGCGTCACTCCTTGCTCATGCGTGATGTTGAGATGCCCTTGCTCACGGCGCTGGCAGCTATGGAATCAGAAGGCGTACGGGTAGATGAAGGCGTGCTTAAGAAGATGTCGGATTCCCTGCGCACAGATATTGAGCAGGCGCAACAACAGATATTTAAGTTGGCTGGCATGGAATTCAATATTGGTTCCCCGAAACAGCTGGGGGAAGTATTGTTCGATCGCCTCAAACTGATGGAGAAAACGAAGAAGACGAAAACAGGACAATATGCTACCGGGGAAGACATCCTCGCGAAACTGGCTGATGAACATGAAATTGCACGGAAGATTCTCGAGTACCGTGAATACGAAAAGCTCCGATCTACCTATGTTGATGCATTGCCCAGGATGGTGAGCCGGACAGATGGACGCATTCATTCCGACTTCAGGCAGGCGGTTGCCGCCACGGGCCGACTGAGTTCCAACAACCCCAACCTGCAGAATATTCCCATCCGTACGGAGAAAGGAAGATTGATCCGCGGTGCATTTGTGCCGCGCGATAAGAACTTTCTCTTTATGTCAGCCGACTATTCACAAATCGAATTGCGGATTGCCGCATCCTTTGCCAAGGATGCCACGATGATTGAAGCATTCCGCAACAAGCGTGACATTCACACCACCACAGCCGCCAAAGTTTTCAAAGTAGAAATTGACAAGGTGACGCCCGATATGCGAAGAAAGGCCAAGGAAGTGAACTTTGGTATTCTCTATGGCAGCACAGCATTCGGTCTTTCCCAGAATCTTAATATTTCGAAAAGTGAGGCCGCAGAAATCATCGAATCTTATTTCAAGGAGTTTTCGGCAATCAAGCGTTACATGGATGATTCAATCAACATGGCCCGGGAGAAAGAGTATGTGGAGACCATCCTCGGTCGTCGTCGCTACCTGAGGGATATCAATTCAAGAAATATTACCACACGCGGGTTTGCCGAACGCAATGCCATCAACGCCCCCATCCAGGGCAGTGCCGCCGACATCATCAAGATTGCCATGGTGAATATCCATCAGTGGCTAAACCGGGAGAAGTTAAAGTCCCGTATGATTTTGCAAGTGCATGATGAATTGGTTTTTGATCTGCACCGCGATGAACAGGACATCGTAAAGTCAAAGGTCATTGAATTGATGAAAAGTGCCGTCATCCTCGATGTACCCATGGAGGTAGAGGTTGGCGTGGGCAAGAACTGGCTGGAAGCCCATTGATTGGGCCTTTTTGGCCAGGATGCTCGTAATTCAATTATTATTCAATACCTTTGCCGTCTAATTTTTATTTAATTAACACAATGAAAGAAGGAACAGTAAAGTTCTTTAATGAAGCCAAAGGTTTTGGTTTCATCAAAGAAGAAGGAACAGGTACAGAGTACTTTGTTCACATCTCAGGTTTGTTGGTAGATACCATCAAGCAAAACGATGCAGTCACGTTTGAAGTGAAAGAAGGTAAAAAAGGATTGAATGCCGTAGATGTACGGTTGGCTCAATAATAATCTTCTCAATTGACGCGAAAGCCTCCTCACCGGAGGCTTTCTTGTTTTAGGACGGTTCTTGTTTTTTGGATTGGAGGTAATCAATGATCCGGTTGGCGTGAATCCGCGAATTCTCGATAAACCATTTATTGGTTTTTAGGCCGCCACACACCACGCCGGCGAGAAACAATCCTGACACGTTGGTCTCCATGGTGTGCCCATCGTAAACCGGTGTGTGATCAACATCGTCCTGAAACCGGATTCCACAGGACCGCATAAAGGAAAATGGAGGCTGATAGCCGGTCATCGCCAATACCCAATCGTTGTCAATTATCTGAATACCCTCCGGGGTGAGAACCTCCACGGACGTGGGCGTAATGCGATGAATCGCTGAATGAAAGTATGCCTTGATACTGCCTTCCTTAATCCTGTTTTCAATGTCGGGCTTCACCCAATATTTCACGCTTTCACGCAACGACCCTTCGCGAATAATCATGGTGACTTCGGCGCCTTTACGCCACGTTTCAAGCGCAGCATCGACAGCAGAATTCGCGGCACCCACCACGACTACTTTCTGTCGGAAATAAGGATGAGGCTCGTCATAGTAATGCTTCACTTTGGGCAGGTCCTCGCCAGGCACATTCAGCAGATAAGGGAGATCGTAGAATCCCAGGGCAAGCACAACATGCTTTGCATGGTATTCTCCTTTAGTGCTTTTTATCAAAAACTGATCCTGCTCGCGGCTTACGGATTCTACCTGCTCATATAGATTGACTTGTAAGAACCAGTTGTCGCAAACACGGCGGTAATATTCCAGGGCCTCCAACCGGTTAGGCTTGGGTAGGTGTGAAACAAAGGGCACATGCCCGATCTCCAGCAATTCAGATGTGGAGAAGAATGTCATGTTAGCGGGATAGTGGTAAATGGAATTTACCAAACACCCCTTCTCAATAACCAGGTATTTCAGTTTGGCCTTAGATGCTTCGATGGCACAGGCAAGTCCTATCGGACCTGCGCCTATAATGAGTACGTCAAGCGTGCCGTTCACGTGGGTGGTTCAAGGGATGGAGCATCAAGTTACTGAATAACACCCATGCATGATGCTATCGTTTGAGCAACTAATATTTCCAACTTCTGATATC
>DNZD01000285.1 GCA_003504855.1 Cytophagales bacterium | reverse complement strand
ATCACCCGATGGGTGGTGGCGAGGGCCGTGCTTCCGGTGGTCACCCCCGCTCACGCAAAGGATTGCTCGCGAAGGGTAAGAAGACCCGCCGCCCGAAAAAGTATTCTGATAACCTAATCGTTGCAAGGAGGAAAAAATAATGGGAAGGTCAATTAAAAAAGGTCCGTACCTCGACGCACGCCTCGCTAAGAAGGTGGAGGGAATGGAAACAACCGGCAAGAAGTCGGTGATCAAAACCTGGTCGCGCCGTAGCACGATTACGCCTGACCTGATCGGCTATACATTTGCCGTGCATAATGGTAACAAGTTTATCCCGGTGTATGTCACCGAAAACATGGTAGGTCACAAGTTGGGTGAATTCGCCCCGACGCGCACCTTCAAGGGTCATACGGGTAATAACAAGGCAGAAGCTGCTGCCAAATAACGTTTGAGATCCATGGAAACTACAGTGAAGAAACTCAAGGGTTCAGTTGCGAAACGCGAGAAGATCAAGGCCGTGAAAGAAGCTGCCAAGACCGGTCCCGCTACCGCCTACCTGCACAACGTTCCGACCTCCCCGCGCAAGATGCGCCTGGTGGCGGATCTCATCCGTGGACAGCGCGTCTCAAAGGCCCTGTCTATGCTGAAGTATGAAGCTAAACACCCAGCCGAGCGCCTGGAAAAACTGTTGATGTCAGCTATCTCCAGCTGGACCAGCAAACACCAGGATGTAAAACTGGAAGAAGCTGATCTTTTCGTGAAAGAGATCTACGTTGGTGGTGGTCGCATTCTGAAGCGCCTGCGCCCGGCCCCCCAGGGTCGTGCACACCGGGTGCGTAAGCGTTCAAACCACGTTACACTGGTGGTGGACCGCATGCCAGCTCAAGAAGAGAAGAAATCAAAGAAGGTTGAAAAAGAAACCAAGGAATAATGGGACAGAAAATTAATCCTGTAGGCTTGCGCCTCGGTATCGTCCGTGGTTGGGACTCTAACTGGTTTGGTGGAAAGACCTTTTCCGACAAACTGGTGGAAGACCAGAAGATCCGCAAATACATCGATGCCCGCATTCAAAAAGGCGGCATTGCCAAAGTGGTAATTGAGCGCACCATCAAACGCATCACCCTGACGATTCACACGGCGCGTCCCGGCGTAGTGATTGGAAAAGGTGGTACCGAGGTTGATAAGATCAAGGAAGAATTGAAGAAGCTTACCGGCAAGGATGTGCAGATCAACATCTTCGAAATTAAGCGCCCTGAATTGGACGCCCGCCTGGTGGGTGAATCAATCGCCCAGCAGCTGGAAGCCCGTATCTCTTACCGTCGTGCCATGAAGCAGTCAATTGCTTCATCCATGCGGGTAGGCGCTGAAGGAATCAAGATCAAATTGTCAGGTCGTTTGGCAGGTGCTGATATGGCCCGTACAGAACAATATAAAGAAGGTCGTATTCCGCTGCACACCCTCCGTGCAGACATCGACTATGCCATCTCCGAAGCACAGACCGTGTACGGTAAGATTGGTATCAAGGTATGGATCTTCAAGGGTGAGATCTTCGGCAAGCGCGATTTGTCGCCCAACGTAGGACTCGTTTCCCAGGGAGAGAAGCAAGGCCCCGGCACCGGTGCACCCCGTCGTGGTGGTGAACGTGGCGAGCGCCGCGAAGGTGGTGGACGTCCCGACCGTGGTGGCGAGCGCCGCTCGGATCGTGGTGGTAAGGGTGAAGGCCGAGGAGGCAGACGATAATTAGTGTAAGACTATTTAAGGTTTTCAGCGATGTTACAACCGAAACGAACAAAATTCAGGAAATCACAGAAAGGCCGCGTGAAAGGCATGGCTACCCGTGGGCATACCATTGCATTCGGGTCATTTGGCCTGAAGGCAGTAGAAATGGGATTGCTCACCGCACGTCAATTGGAAGCAGCCCGTGTAGCCGTAACCCGCGCCATGAAGCGTGAAGGACAAGTTTGGATCCGTGTGTTCCCTGACAAACCAGTTACACGCAAGCCTGCTGAAGTACGTATGGGTAAAGGTAAAGGTGCTCCTGAGTATTGGGTAGCGGCCATCAAGCCTGGCACCATTTTGTTTGAGGCAGGTGGTGTAACCCGTGCAGTGGCCCTGGAAGCATTGAAGCTTGCCGATGGCAAACTGCCTATCAAGACCAGGTTTGTGGTGCGCAGAGACTACGTAGAACAATAAGCGTATGAAGACTACCGAGATAAAAGATTTGACCCTGGATGAGCTGAAAGAGAAATTGATCAGCGAACAGGAGACCCTTCGCAAAATGAAGTTTGCGCATCAGGTTTCGGCCATCGAAAACCCGATGAAGATCAAAGAAACCCGTCGCCTCATCGCGCGGATCAACACATTGTTGCGTCAAAAAGCAACACAAAAGTAAATGAGTATGGAAAGGAATCTCAGAAAAGAACGCGTAGGTCGTGTGGTCAGCAACAAGATGCAGAAGACCATCACCATTGCCATCGACCGCAAAGTAAAACATGCGATCTACGGCAAGTTTATGAACAAGACCACCAAGCTCATGGCACACGATGAGAAGAACGAAGCCGGTATCGGCGACACCGTTCGGATCATGGAAACCCGCCCCCTCAGCAAGAACAAGCGCTGGAGACTGGTGGAGGTAATTGAGAAAGCGAAGTAACGAACGTACAGTTAACGAGATAGATATGATACAGAGCGAATCACGTTTGACAGTAGCAGATAACAGCGGCGCAAAAGAAGTGCTCTGCCTGCACGTGTTGGGCGGTACACACCGTCGTTATGCCTCCGTGGGCGACAAAATTGTAGTGACCGTAAAATCGGCCATTCCTACCAGCCAGATCAAAAAAGGCACTGTATCCAAGGCGGTGATTGTACGCACCAAGAAGGAAGTGCGCCGCAAAGACGGCTCTTATATCCGCTTTGAAGACAACGCGGCCGTATTGCTCACCCCCCAGGACGAGCCCCGGGGTACCCGCATTTTCGGTCCCGTTGCGCGCGAACTGCGTGAGAAACAGTTTATGAAGATTATTTCCCTGGCCCCTGAAGTATTATAAGTATGGAGAGGACACACAACAAACAGCCTAAGCTGAAAATCCGCAAGGGTGACACCGTAAAGGTGATTGCCGGAAACTACCGAAGCACCCCTGATAAAGTGAACAAGGGAAAGGTGCTCGAGGTGCTCCTGGAGAAGAACCGCGTGATCGTGGAAGGTATCAATATGGTGTCCAATCACCAGAAGCCATCTGCTGGTAAGCCAGAAGGAGGCATCAAGAAGACCGAAGCCGCGATTCACATCAGCAACGTCGTGTTGCTGGACCCCGCTACCGGCGAACCTACCCGTGTGGGCCGCAAGCTCAACGAAAAAGGCAAGCTGCAGCGCTATTCAAAGAAGACAGGAAAATTCATTGACGCTATTAAGTAAGTAAAGTCATGGCAACGCCACGTTTAAAAGAGAAGTACATCAAGGAAATCGTTCCGGCGCTGAAGCAGAAGTTTCAGTATAAGTCGGTAATGCAGGTTCCTAAGATTGAAAAGATCTGTGTGAACAAGGGTATCGGTGCGGCTGTAGCCGACAAGAAGCTCATTGACGTAGGTCTCGAGGAAATCTCCACGATCACCGGCCAGAAGGCGGTACCCACCCGTTCGAAGAAGGATATCTCCAACTTCAAACTGCGTGCTGACCTCCCGATTGGCGTGCGGGTAACACTTCGCGGCGAGCGCATGTATGAATTCATGGATCGCCTGATGAATGTTGCGCTGCCCCGCGTGCGCGACTTCAAAGGTGTTAATGACAAGGGCTTTGATGGCCGTGGAAACTATACCCTGGGCGTTAAAGAACAGATCATCTTCCCGGAGATCTCGATCGATAAGGTCACCAAGATCAATGGCATGGATATCACGTTTGTGACCACCGCCAAGACTGACGAAGAAAGTTATGAGCTCCTGAAGGCTTTCGGGATGCCTTTTACCACCAAAAATTAATGCATTGCCATGGCAAAATTGTCAATCGTTGCAAGGGATAAGAAGAAAGAGCGGCTGGTAGCCCGCTACAAAGCAAAGCGTCAGAGCCTGAAAGAGGCTGGTGACTGGGCCGCACTCGACAAACTGCCCCGCAGTTCGTCAGCTGTGCGCTTGCACAACCGGTGCAAACTCACTGGTCGTCCAAGGGGATATATGGGCAAATTCGGCATCTGCCGTAACCAATTCCGCCAAATGGCCCACGACGGCAAAATCCCAGGAATGACGAAAGCCAGCTGGTAATTTGAACATAGGAAACGATTAAATATCTTTGCGGCCCCGTTTTTTGGCCGTGAACTAATAGAAAAGAACATGACAGACCCAATTGCAGACTATTTGACCCGGCTCCGGAATGCCATCAAATCCCGTCACCGGGTGGTGGAAGTACCGGCCAGCAACATCAAAAAGCAGATTACCAAGGTGTTGTTTGATAAGGGCTATATCCTCAATTACAAATTCGAGGACTCTGAGAACAAGCAGGGTACGATCAAGATTGCATTGAAGTACAATCCGGAGACCCGCGAGTCGGCCATCTCCAAGATTGACCGGATCAGCTCACCGGGTCTTCGTCAATACCGTCCGGCAGATGAGTTACCCAAGGTGCTCAACGGTCTCGGTATCGCGATTCTCTCGACTTCCAAAGGTGTAATCACCGACAAGGAAGCGCGGGCATTGAACGTGGGTGGTGAAGTATTGTGCTACGTATATTAAAAGAAACAGGAAATGTCACGTATCGGTAAGTTACCCATCGAAGTTCCTAAAGGTGTGACGTGCACCTTTTCGGAAGGCAACCACAAGGTGTCGGTGAAGGGCCCGAAAGGCGAACTCCACCAGGTGCTGAAGCCTAACTTTAAAGTGAAGGTGGAAGGCAACTCCATTGAGGTATCCCGTCCTTCGGAAGAAAAGCCGGATCGGGCATTGCATGGTTTATACCGCGCCCTGATTGCCAATATGGTGAAAGGCGTTAGCGAAGGATACAAAGAGCAACTGGAGCTCATCGGCGTGGGTTATAAGGCAGTGGCTCAATCCAATGTCCTTGAACTCAGCCTTGGATACTCACACAGCGTATTCATGGCCGTTCCGTCAGAGCTGAAAGTTCAGGCGATCCAGGAGAAAGGATCAAACCCTATGATTATCCTGGAAGGCATCGACAAGCAATTGCTTGGTCAGGTAGCTGCCAAGATTAAGTCCCTCCGCAAGGTTGAGCCCTACAAAGGCAAGGGTATTCGTTATGTGGGTGAATACGTTCGCAGAAAAGCTGGTAAGGCGGCTGCTAAATAAGTAAGGATATGGCAATCAACGTGAAACAAAATCGTCGGCAGCGGATCAAGAAAGGGATTCGCAAGGGCCTGGAAGGCACTCCGGTGCGTCCCCGCCTCACCGTGTTCCGCAGCAACAAAGCGATCTACGCACAATTGATCGATGACTCCAAAGGTCACACGATCGCATCGGCTTCATCTGCTGAAATTGAGAAGGCAACCCTGAATAAGGAAACCTCCAAGACCGTAGGCAAGAAGGTAGCTGAGAAGGCAATCGCTTCTGGTATTAAAGAAATAGTTTTTGACCGCAACGGTTACTTGTACCACGGCAACGTGAAGGCTTTGGCCGACGGCGCCCGGGAAGGTGGTTTAAAATTCTAAGCGCATGACACAAAGCAACGTTAGTACAGTTAAGGCCAGCGAGATCGATCTCAAAGAAAAGGTCGTTGCCATCCAGCGCGTAGCGAAGGTGGTAAAAGGCGGTCGCCGTTTCAGTTTCTCCGCCATCGTGGTGGTAGGCGATGGAAACGGTGTGGTAGGTTATGGTCTGGGTAAGGCCAATGAAGTAACCGACGCCATCACCAAAGGCATCGATGACGCCAAGAAACACCTCGTAAAAGTTCCGATCATCAAAGGCACGGTGCCCCACGATTCTATCGGTAAGTTCGGTGGTGGTCTGGTGTTGCTGAAGCCTGCTTCCCCGGGAACGGGTGTTATTGCAGGTGGTGCTATGCGTGCCGTGCTCGAAAGCGCTGGCGTGCACAACGTATTGGCAAAATCAAAAGGTTCATCCAACCCGCACAACGTGGTGAAAGCTACGTTCAAGGCGCTGACGACCATGCGCGATGCGCATACCGTTGCCCGCAACCGCGGTGTTGAATTGTCAAAAGTATTTAACGGATAAGATCATGGCAAAAGTGAGAATTACCCAGATCCGCAGCACGATCAAACGTCCGGAAACCCAACTGAAAACAATTCAGTCATTGGGCCTGGGAAAGCGCGACAAATCAGTTGAAGTGGAGTACACACCACAGATACAGGGTATGGTACGCAAGGTGAGTCACTTGGTAAGTGTTAAAGAATTATAATCATGAAGCTGCATACGCTCAAACCGGCAAGCGGTTCAACAAAAACGAATAAGCGCCTCGGCAGAGGACAAGGCTCTGGCGGCAGTACCGCAGGACGTGGTCACAAAGGTGCCCAGTCACGCTCAGGCTATCACCAGAAGTTTGGCTTCGAAGGTGGTCAGATGCCATTGCAGCGCCGTATCCCGAAATTCGGTTTTAAGAACAACAACAAGATTTACTACAAGGCCATCAACCTGGATGCCCTGGAAGAACTCGCCCAAAAGACCAAGTCAGGTGCACTTAACCTGAAGTTGATGATCGACAATGGTATCGTGGGTAAGAGCGACCGGGTAAAAGTGTTGGGTCGTGGAGAATTGAAATCAAAAGTGAACGTGGAAGCCCACGCCTTTTCGGCAACGGCAACCAAGGCCATTGAACAAGCTGGAGGCAGCGCTACTACCGTAAAATAATGAAGCGATTCTTTACCACCATAAAGAACATTTTCTCGATCGAGGACCTGCGCGTGCGCATCCTGAATACGATCGGATTCCTGATCATATTCCGGTTAGGTTCATTTATTGTATTGCCCGGCATCGAGCCCAGCCTGCTGACGGGTAATCAGGGTGGTGGTTTGTTTGATCTCTTCAATACATTCCTCGGCGGTTCCTTCAGTCGGGTTTCGATTTTCGCACTGGGTATCATGCCTTACATCTCAGCATCGATTGTAGTGCAGTTATTGACGGTAGCCGTTCCGCATTTTACCAAACTCCAAAAGGAAGGTGACAGCGGTCGCAAGAAATTGAATCAGTTTACCCGCGTACTCACCATCCTGATCACGGCAGCTCAGTCCTATGGATACCTGCGCGCTATCGTAAATCCGGAGGCTATTATCAATCCAGGACTTACGTTCCAGATTACTTCCGTGATTATCCTGGTTTCTGGTACCATGTTCTGTATGTGGTTGGGTGAGCGTATCACCGATAAAGGTATTGGCAATGGTATCTCCATGCTGATCATGATTGGTATCGTATCCCGTTTCCCTACAGCATTGTACCTGGAGGCTACCGGCAAGGGAATGCAGGGTGCCTTGTTGTTCATCATTGAATTGCTCGTGTTGTTCTTCGTGGTGGTAGGGGTGATCGCCCTGACCCAGGCCACACGCCGCATCCCGGTACAGTATGCCAAACAAGTAGTTGGCAATAAACTGTATGGTGGCAAACGCGACTTTATTCCGCTAAAACTTAATAGCGCTGGGGTAATGCCCATCATCTTTGCTCAGGCCTTGATGTTCATTCCTCCGCTGATGGCTGGCATCTGGAGAAACAGTGATCTGGGAGCGTATGTAGGCTCAACATTTGCTGACTTTACCTCCTGGCAGTACAACCTGTTGTTTGCCATCCTGATTTTGGCTTTCACATTCTTCTACACCGCGATTACGGTGCCATCGAATGATATTGCAGATAATTTGAAACGCAACAATGGATTTGTTCCGGGCATTAAGCCAGGCAAACCCACGGCTGAGTTTATTGATAGTATTTTATCCAAGATTACACTTCCGGGCGCCTTGTTCTTGGCGGCCGTGGCCATCATGCCGGCATTTGCTGTGCGTGCAGGCGTGACGCAGAACTTCGCACAGTTTTATGGCGGAACATCGCTATTGATTCTGGTGGGTGTGGTACTCGATACCCTCCAGCAGATCGAAAGCTATCTCCTCATGAGACATTACGAGGGAATGATGCAGTCCGGAAGGGTAAAAGGACGTTCTCAGTTTGCTGCGGCATAAAGGTTAAATGGTCTACCTCAAGACGACCGAAGAGATTCAGTGTATCCGGGAAAGTGCCAAGATTTTAGGGCACGCCCACGGTGAAGTAGCCCGGATGTTAAAACCGGGTGTCAAAACCAGGGACCTGGATCGAAGGGCAGAGGAGGTGATCAGAGACCGGGGAGGTATGCCCTCCTTCTTGAAGTACAACGGCTTTCCGGCCTCGTTGTGTATCTCCGTCAATGACGTAGTGGTACATGGCATACCGGGAGACTATGTGGTCAAGGATGGAGATGTGGTCTCGATTGATTGTGGAGTGTTTTACAAAGGCTTCCACAGCGATGCGGCCTACACATACCCGACCGAAGGGGTGACAGCCGAGACGCTGGACTTGTTGGAGAGAACCTACAAGTCATTGTTTCTCGGAATCGAGCAAGCCAGACCGGGCAACCGGATTGGTGATGTGAGTTACGCCATTCAGTCCTACGTCGAAAGTTTCGGCTACGGCGTGGTACGGGAACTGGTGGGTCACGGTGTAGGCAAGAGCCTGCATGAAGATCCGGAAGTACCCAACTATGGTCAGCGGGGCAAAGGCCCTAAACTGACAGCTGGGATGGTGATCGCGATTGAGCCGATGATCAACCTGGGTACGAAGAACGTAGTGCAGGAAAAGGATGGATGGACCATCCGGACGGCCGACCGAAAACCATCTGCTCACTTTGAGCATACGGTGGTGATTTTGGAAGACCGAACGGAGATTTTGACAACACACGAGGAACTGGAAAAAAATTATTCGTATCAGTGGCGAAACAGAAGTCGATAGAGCAGGACGGAACCATTCAGGAAGCATTGTCGAACGCTATGTTTCGGGTGCAGTTGGAGAATGGACACGAAGTGCTGGCACATATTTCGGGTAAGATGCGGATGCACTACATCCGGATTCTGCCAGGTGATAAGGTGCGACTCGAGATGTCGCCATATGATTTGACAAAGGGTAGGATAACGTTTAGATACAAGTAATATGAAGGTACGAGCATCCATCAAGAAGCGAAGCGCCGAATGTAAGATCATTCGCCGCAAAGGCAAGTTGTATGTGATCAACAAGAAAAACCCACGTTATAAACAGCGTCAGGGATAAACACATAAATGATCGAAAGAACCTATGGCACGTATTGCAGGAGTTGACATACCGGATAACAAGCGAGGCGAAATTGGCCTGACGTACATCTACGGCATTGGCCGCAGACGCGCTCAGGAAATCCTTACCCACGCCAAAGTGAACTTTGACAAGAAGGTAAAGGATTGGAACGATGAAGAGTCGAACGCCATCCGCGCATACATCGCAGAGAAATTCCGCATCGAGGGTGCCCTTCGTTCGGAAGTACAGCTGAGCATCAAGCGTCTGATGGACATCGGTTCATACCGGGGTCTTCGTCACCGCCGTGGATTGCCGGTGCGTGGTCAGAAGACCAAAAACAACGCCCGTACCCGGAAAGGTAAGCGCAAGACTGTAGCCAACAAGAAGAAGGCTACTAAAGGATAATTAAAGAATTGAACGCATAAGATTTTTCCTATGGCAAACGAAGCGGTTGAGAAAAAGAAAGATAAAAGCAAGAAGCGGACAGTCGTGGTGGAAGCCATTGGCCAGGCCCACATTCGTGCAACTTTCAACAACATCGTTATTTCGATGACGAACACGACTGGACAGGTGGTAGCCTGGGCATCAGCCGGTAAAATGGGCTTCAAAGGCTCCAAGAAGAACACGCCCTACGCAGCCCAGACGGCTGCTCAGGAGTGCGCTACGAAGGCTTTTGAACTCGGTTTGCGTAAAGTGGAAGTATTTGTGAAAGGTCCCGGTTCGGGCCGTGAGTCTGCGATCCGTGCGATCCAGAATTCAGGCATCGAAGTGATGACCATCAAGGATATGACGCCACTGCCGCACAACGGTTGCCGTCCTCCGAAAAAGAGAAGAGTATAATTTTAGACAAGCATTTGAGTATACAACATGGCACGATACACCGGTCCTAAGGCGAAGATTTCAAGAAGGTTCAGCGAACCAATCCTGGGCGAAAGCAAAGCTTTCCAGAAGAAGAATTATCCTCCTGGACAGCATGGCAAGACCAAGAAGCGCAAGCAGTCTGAATATGCAATTCAGCTCGCTGAAAAGCAGAAAGCCAAGTACATCTATGGCGTTCTGGAGCGTCAGTTTGCGCACACATTCGACCGGGCAACCCGCAAGAAAGGCGTAACCGGCGAAGTGCTCCTGCAACTGCTCGAGTCCCGTCTGGACAATACAGTTTATCGCCTCGGCATCGCTCCGACCCGCCGGGCAGCGCGCCAATTGGTAGTGCATAAACACATCGTTGTAAATGGCGATGTAGTTAATATCCCTTCGTATTCCCTGAAGCCTGGTGAAACCGTAGGCGTTCGTGAAAAGTCGAAGTCGCTGGAATCTATCAGTACCAGCCTGTCGGTGGGTTCTTCTAAGAAGTACTCCTGGCTTGAGTGGGATGGTGGTGAAATGATCGGCAAACTGGTTAATCTGCCTCCGCGTACGGAGATACCTGAAAATATCAACGAGCAGTTGATCGTTGAATTGTACTCGAAGTAATCCTTAACGATAAAGCAGCACCTATGTCAATATTAGCATTTCAAATGCCGGAGAAGGTAGTGATGGAGAAGTCGGATGACTTCCATGGCTTCTTTACCTTCAAGCCGCTGGAAAAGGGATATGGCGTCACCATCGGCAATGCCCTCCGCCGCATCTTGTTGTCCTCGTTGGAAGGCTATGCCATTACCGGTATCAAGGTACCGGGCGTGCTTCACGAATTTTCTACCATCGAAGGCGTTGTAGAAGATGTCGCTGAAATTATTCTGAACCTGAAACAGGTTCGCTTCCGCAAACTGACGGATAATTTTGACAACAAGATTACCGTAAACATCAAGAAGCAAAAACACTTCAAAGCTGGTGATATCACAAAATTCACTTCAGCGTTTGAAATCCTGAACCCGGATCACGTCATCTGTACCTTGGACGAAGCTGCCCACCTCGAAATCGAATTGACCATTGAAAAAGGTCGCGGTTATCTGCCGGCAGAAGAAAATAAGCCCAATGAGCAGGTGTTCGGATTCATTCCGATCGATGCCATCTTTACCCCGATTAAAAACGTAAAGTTTAGCGTTGAAAACACCCGCGTGGAACAGCGTACGGACTATGAGAAACTGTTGCTGGAAATCCAGACCGACGGTTCTATCCATCCTGAGAAAGCACTCGAAGGCGCTGCGTTCATCCTGATCCAGCACTTCCGTCTCTTCTCGGATAAGTCGATTGAGCTCGAAACCGGAACAGACAGTGAAGTTGAGCAGGTAGATGAGGAAATGCTGCATATGCGCAAACTCCTCAAGACCCCGCTCCATGACCTGGATCTGTCGGTACGCGCTTACAACTGCTTGAAAGCAGCAGATGTGAAGACCCTCGGCGACCTCGTACAACTCGAGATCTCCGACATGATGAAATTCAGAAACTTTGGAAAGAAGTCCCTCGCCGAACTTGAACAACTGGTGTCTGAAAAGAACCTGACGTTCGGTATGGACCTGGCAAAATATAAACTGGAGGAAGACTAATGAGACACGGTAAAAAAATCAATCACCTCGGGCGCAAGAAAGCCCACAGGGATGCGCTGCTCTCTAACCTGGCCTCGTCGTTGTTCCTTCACAAGCGAATTACGACGACCGTGGCGAAGGCCAAGGCGTTGCGCAAATTCGTAGAGCCTTTGATCACCAAGGCCAAATCTGACACCATGCATTCTCGCCGTACGGTATTTTCTTACCTGCAGGATAAAGAGTCCATTAAATCGCTCTTTGGTGAAGTAGCAACGCGTACAGCGGACCGTCCGGGAGGCTACACGCGCATCATCAAACTGGGCGATGCCCGTCTTGGAGATGCCGCGGAAATGTGCCTGATGGAGCTCGTTGATTTTAACGATACATACAAGAAGGACCAGGGCGAGAAGAAGGGTAAGACCCGCCGCAGTCGCCGCTCAGGCAAAAAAGCAGAGGGTTCTGAAGCTGAAGCAGCACCTGCTGCCGAAGCCACTGAGGAAAAGCCAAAGGCCAAGAAGGCCGCAGCACCCAAGAAAAAGAAGGAATAAGCGGTGAACGCAAACGATATAAAAGAGGGATTGGACAGTGGTTCAATCCCTTTTTTGTTGCGGCCGTAGGGCAACCCGTTTTCGAAATGTACTTTTGTTTAACCAACCACATTTCCAGTGAGTCATAAAGCGTACCTCCTCCTCCAAGATGGCCTGCTGCTGGAAGGAGTGGCGATCGGAAAGATCGGCACCACCGGCGGAGAAATCTGTTTCAACACCGGCATGACGGGTTACCAGGAAGTATTTACCGACCCCAGTTATTTCGGGCAGATTCTGATTATGAACACGGTGCATATCGGCAACTACGGGGTGAAGGACGAAGATGTAGAGTCGGGCTCCGTCAAAATCAGCGGGCTGATCGG
>DNZD01000280.1 GCA_003504855.1 Cytophagales bacterium | reverse complement strand
CGGGTAGAAATTACCGATAGCAAGTCCACCGACGGTGGTGAGCGTCCTGAAGGACCCCGTCGGGACGATGGTCCGCGTGCCAAGAAGCGCGTTTATCCGGATAAGAAGTTTGTAGGGAATGGCAAGAAGAAGTTTCAGAAGAAGTGGCGTTAGTCCACAATATCACTGACCTGCATTTGCTGATCATATACTGACAACCTCACAGGGTTTGTTATGGACGGTAATCACCACGCCTCCGGGGCGTGTTGTTTACCGGTCATATTTTTGTAATTTTTCCGCTTGTTAATGGACCCCCTCCATGGCTAAACTGAAGAATATCATTAAGCAACTTTCCGAGAAGGATTTCACGGCCATCTACGATTCCTTAATCAATGGCAATGCTGAGAAATCTGCGTACCTGCTCAAAGCGATGCGGGAACGGCAGCTTTCAGAGAATAAGGTGATGGTAGAACTGGAGATCAACGCGAACGCCTACTACACCATGCGCTCGCGGCTCAGCCAGAAGATTGAGGAGTACCTGGTGCAGCAAATGGAAAGCCCGCGAACGGACCTGCTGCGCAAAGTGGCCAATATCAACGAGGTGTTCTTCACCAAGAAGAAGACCATCGCCATCGCCATGCTCCGCAAACTCGAGAAAGAGTTAATGGAGGCCGACCTCGTAGGCGAATTGCCAACCATTTACAAGCTGCTCAAGAAGCTCCACATCCATACTCCGGACTACTTTCAGTATTCCCAGATGTACAACCGCCATGTGGCGTATACCCTGGCGGTAGACAAGGCCGAGGATGTGCTGGCCGACTACTTCAAGAAGTACGGCAATTACTTTCTCACCGGCGATGCAACGGAGAAACTCAGCCTTGAACTCCTGACCAAGGAGATGCACAGCATATCCAACCTGTACGAATCGCACAGGTTGTATGTGTACAAGAGTTGTATTATCGTTTTTCACCGCCTCTTTGTGGAGAAGGAAGAAAACCTCCAGCAGGATGAAGAATCCATAGAGGATATTTTCAAGCGGGTGCAGGATATCTTCAGTACCTACAACATGGATCCGGTGTACTACCACCTCAACCTGTTGTTCGAATTCCTCAAGCTGGAATACTATAACCACTACAAGGTGTACCGGCAGGCTGAGCGTTATTTCGAGGAAGTCAACGATGCTGCCTCCAACCTGTTAATCAACTATCCGTACTACACGTTTGCTGTACAGTTTCTGATCTCCAAGTTTGAGCGCGCGCTCCGTCTGGGCACGGAAGCAGAGTTGTATGAAGAACAGGAGGAGTTGTTTGCCGACTATGAGCCGGACACCAACAACGTGCCCCAGCATGTGGTCTACACCATTTATCGCGCACTCTGTTCCTATTACACGGGTCGCTATGAAGAAACCGCCAAGCTGCTGAATGCATTGATCAACGACGTGAGCCTGAAGAAGTATCCGCAGGCGCAAATGGAGGTGAAGGCCTTGTTATGCCTGCAGTATTGCATGCTCAAGGATATTGAGCTGTACAATCAGTTGTCGAACAGCGTGCAACGCAACATCCGTATGATTGGCAAAGATGCCTGCGAAAACGTACTGACATTCTTAAAAATCCTGAAAATCGCGGTGAGCGAAGCCAAGAAGGAGAAGCACAAAAAGATATCGGCCTTGATTCCGAAATTCCAGTCCATGACGGTCGGCTATTTCGCACCAACGTCATTCATTCGCATGGATGAAAAGTTCGTCGAGCGGTTGATTGCCCTCGAGATCCAGGGGGATGGTTCCGAATCTGATGATTAGATATTGAGGCTTACGATGCTTTCGTAAGTCAATGGCTTATTCAGATACAACTTTACATTGAGGTACTTCTTGGAGCGGTTGAAGTCCTGCGGGTTGATCGAAGAAGTCAGCATTACAATTCGGCACTTCTTCTTGGTGGCCAGCGAGAGTTTTTCAAATTCATCCAGAAACTGAAAGCCATCCATCAACGGCATATCAATGTCCAGGAAAATGATGTCGGGTAATACCTGATCTGCCAGGTCCAGTTTCTCCAGGTTGCGCAAAAACTCAATGGCACTCTTAGCTCCGGTATGGGTGTAAATATGCTGCGCGATCTCAGCCGATTCGATCATTTTCTGATTAATGAGATTATCGATCTCATTGTCATCAATCAGCATGACGGACCGGTATTTCTTGTCTTTCATAACGTCAGTTCCTGGGTATAAATTTAGCGGACTGGTATCGAAATACAAGCAGTCCAGGTTTCATTCGGGTTATTGGGTAAGGCATCAAATATCAAACTTAATCCCCTGAGCCAGTGGAAGATTGCTTCCATAGTTGATGGTGTTGGTCTGCCGCCGCATATAAATTTTCCAGGCATCTGAGCCGGATTCACGACCGCCGCCGGTTTCTTTCTCGCCGCCAAATGCGCCACCAATTTCTGCTCCTGATGTTCCAATGTTAACGTTGGCAATGCCGCAATCACTGCCGGCAACAGAAAGGAATTGCTCCATTTCCTGCAGCCGGGTGGTCATGATGGCCGAAGAGAGTCCCTGCTTCACACCATTCTGCAAGGCGATGGCCTCATCCAGCGTCTTATATGAAATCAGGTAGAGGATGGGAGCAAATGTCTCTTCCTGCACAATGTCGAATTCATTCTTTACTTCGGCAATGGCAGGCTTTACATAACAACCGGATTCGTAGCCAGATCCTTTGAGTACGCCACCTTCTACCAGCATTTTGCCCCCTTCGGCCTTGATCTTGTCAAGGGCCTCCAGATAGAGTTTCACGGCTTGCTTGTCGATCAGCGGACCAACGTGGTTTTGTGTATCAAGCGGGTTGCCGATACGCAACTGGGCATACGCTTTCTTCAGACGCTCCTTGAAGGTTTTGTAAATTTTCTCGTGGATGATCAACCGGCGGGTGGAAGTGCAACGCTGACCAGCGGTACCCACGGCGCCAAATACGGCGCCGCGCAAGGCAATCTCGAGGTCGGCGTGTTCAGTGATGATAATGGCATTGTTTCCGCCCAACTCGAGCAAAGGTCTGCCAAGTCGCTCGCTAACCGTGCGCGCTACCGCTTTGCCCATTCGGATAGAACCCGTGGCGGATACCAGCGGAACCGTCGGTGAAGCACATAACCATTGTCCGACTTTGGCATCACCATTGACAATACAGGAGACGCCTTCAGGGACATTGTTCTTAGCAAAAACTTTGGCGATGATTTGCTGACAGGCGACGCTGCACAACGGTGTCTTTTCAGACGGCTTCCAGATGCAGGTATCGCCGCATACCCAGGCGATCATGGCGTTCCATGACCACACAGCAACGGGAAAGTTGAACGCAGAAATAATACCGACGACACCCAGTGCATGATATTGTTCATACATCCGGTGCAGGGGGCGCTCTGAATGCATGGTAAGACCATGCAGTTGGCGGGAGAGTCCAACAGCAAAGTCGCAGATGTCAATCATCTCCTGCACTTCACCGAGACCCTCCTGATACGACTTACCCATCTCATAAGATACCAGCATGCCAAGCGACTCCTTCCGCTCACGCAAGGCCTCGCCGATCTGACGGACGACTTCACCGCGCTTCGGAGCCGGCACCTGGCGCCATTGCAAAAAGGCCGAGTGGGCCAGGGTGGTTACACGCTGAAAGGTCTTTTCATCACAGCCTTGAACCGATCCAATCACTTTTCCGTCGACCGGCGATACGGAAGTAATTTCTCCTCCGGAAGAGGCAATCCATTTGGTACCTGTAGATACGCCCGGATTGATTGCTTTCAATCCCAGGTCCTTTAAAACATCGGCGATTTGAGTCTTTTTCATAGGTCTTACTAAGAGGTTGCAAGGTAAAATAAATTGGGACGGGAAGTGATGATCAACGTCAAACAGATGCTTGCTGCGTTTGATCTCAAACTACCTGAAGATGAAAATATACTTTGGGGTGAACGGAGCGGACTATTGCCGTCTCCAGGTGAGGCCATACACCCCGGATTCACCGTTGCGGTAGATGCCTTCTATGAGAATGCCGCCGTTTTTGTAAGCGAGCATCCGATTCAGGTCTTCCACGTTGTCCACCGGCACTTTGTCGAGGTGGGTGATGATAAATCCATCGCGGAGGCCGGATGATTTCCAGGGTCCGTCGTCCAGTTTCTGTACCAGCACCCCGCCTTCCAGCCGGTGTGAGGCGAGTTCAGAGTATGGCAGGTCTTCAAAAGTGGCACCCTGAATTTCATGATCCACCTCCATGCGTGTAATGCCTTCGCGACCTTCGGTGTTGCGCAGGGTCACGGGGATCGTCTTCTCTTCTCCTGCCCGGCGGTAGGTGACCTGCACCACGTGCCCGGGCCGGTGACGCGCCACCAATTCCTGCAATTCTGAGTTGCTGCCCACCGGCTGACGGTTGATGGCAGTTAGTACATCACCTTCGAGAAGGCCGGCATCCTGTGCGGCGCTGCCTTCGTTGACACGGTCGACATACACGCCTTGCACCACGTCAAGACCTTTTTCTTCGGTGAGGTCGGCGTTGACCGAACGGATCACGACGCCGAGCAAGCCGCGCTGTACGCTGCCAAATTCCAGCAAGTCGTCCATTACCTTTTTCACCAGGTTGATGGGAATGGCAAATGAATATCCGGAATAACTACCGGTGGAGGTGGCGATGGCGGAATTGATGCCGATCAGTTCACCGCGAAGGTTCACGAGTGCACCACCGCTATTGCCGGGATTCACAGCGGCATCGGTCTGCAGAAAAGATTCAATTTCAAGGTTGTTATTGTTTTCACGGAGGATGCCGATGTTTCTGGCTTTGGCGCTGATAATACCGGCCGTAACGGTGGAGTTGAGGTCGAAGGGATTGCCGACGGCGAGCACCCACTGCCCCGTAACAACCTGGTCGGAGTTGCCGTAAGCCAGGAAGGGCAGGCCCCGCGCTTTGATCTTGAGCAAAGCCAGATCAGTGCTGGGGTCTTTGCCGATCACCTTGGCATAGAAGTGTTGGTTGTTACTCATCGTTACTTCTACCGAAGACGCATCTTCAATCACATGGTGGTTGGTAACGATGTATCCATCGTCGGAGATGATGACGCCAGATCCGCTGGAGTGCATCGGACGGCGGTAATAGCGATCAAGTGGGTTGATGCTGAAGTTGCCGGGGCCATATCCGGTTTTGATGTGTACCACTGCCCGGGTGCTTTGCCGGGAGGCGGCCTCCAGATCAGGTCCTAGTGTAGCCCGATACGCCGAATCCAGGCCAGAGCCGGCCAATCTCAGATTCTGCTGCTGCTCAATGGAGGTGTATGGTTTCTGGTCATCCAGGTACCGCAACGTCATGATCACCCCGGTAACGGCGCCGATAAAGGCCGAAAGAACCACGAGGGCAATCAGGAGCAGGCGTTGCATGGGATTGAAATATAGGATTATTCTTCCCTGTTGGAACGCGAATTATCCCGAAAAGTTCAAGGTCCCTAAAAACGGAAGGGCGCCCCTTTCGGAACGCCCCCGTCTAAACCCCTCACTCCAAACCTTAGCTTACCTTAATGGTTGTCTTCAGTGCTTTCTTTTCATCCTTGGGTACGAGTACTTCCAGGATGCCGTTGTTGTACTTCGCATTGATCTTTGCGCCATCGATGTGCTCGGGCAGCACAAACGAGCGGCTGAACGATCCGTATTGGGTTTCAATCGCGTGAAAGTTCTTGTCTTTCTTTTCGTTGGTGAATTTGCGTTCGCCACTTACCGTGAGGTAATTGTCCTTCACTTCAATGTTGAAATCTTCCTTGTTCAACCCCGGAGCGGCCACATGCAATTCATAGGAGTTTTCGTTTTCAATGATGTCTACTTTCGGTACGAAAGAGCTGCCGCCAGAGCGGGTCAGTGAATCGTTGAAGAAACGGTCAACCAGGCTGCTGAAGGTGGTTGGCACATAATCGGTGTTATAGCGGATCAGGTTCATAGTATGTTTTGTTTTTGGTTTAACATCAGTTTTGATCTTCTGATGTGGCTATCAGGAAAATCTGTGCCGACCCAAAAAACACTCCATTTTCAAGCCATAATGTCCTAGTCTGATCAAAAACGATCAGAAATAAGACAAAATGGCTTAAACTATGACTAAGGAAGTATCGCGGCTGACTTCAGATTGGTCAGGTACTCCGGATCAAGTAGTGTCTTTGCACAGGCAGCAGCGTGGGGCAACTCATACCTGAAAAAGAATTTCATGGTATGGACCTTGCCTTCATAAAAAGCTTTAGTCTGCTGCCTGGTGTTACCGCTCTGCAACTGTGTGGCGGCATGTGTTCCCTGCTTGAGCCATTGCCATCCAATAACGAGGTAACTCACTTGTTCCATGAACACGGAGGCGTCAGCCAGGTAGCGGTCAACTTCACCGGCGGCGGCAAACTTGCCCAGGTGGGCGAGGACACTGCCGGCGCGCTTCAACTCTTCGCCGAGTGAAGCCGCATAAGGTTTAAGCGCTTCATGCGCCGAAGCCGACTGAATTGTCTGCTGGATAGCGGACACCAACTCCTGCAGCGCCTGACCTTTTTCCATGTTTACTTTTCTGCCAAGAAGGTCCAGCGACTGAATACCGGTAGTGCCTTCATAAATGGACATGATCTTTAAGTCCCGGTAATGTTGTTGAACCGGGAAGTCCGTCGTGAAGCCATAGCCGCCTAGGGTCTGCACCGCCAATGCTGCGGCTCTACTGCCTTGTTCGGCGGAGTATGTTTTAACAATCGGAGTAAGTATTTCGAGCAACAGCCATGCTTTGCGTTGCGCATCGCCACTGGCGGCATGGGCGAGGTCATAGAGTCTGTTGCACTCCATCGCCAATGACAACGCACCTTCGGCAATTGCTTTTTGCGTCAACAGCATGCGTTGTACATCTGGGTGGTTGATAATTAGTGTTGGTGCTTTGAGCGGATCCTTCTCACTGGCCAACCGTCCCTGCGGGCGCTCCTGGGCATATTGCAAGGATGCCTGATAAGCTGCCATGGCAACAGACGCAGCGGTTTGGCCTACGCCAATGCGTGCCTCGTTCATCATTTGAAACATATAACTCAATCCCTTGTGGGGCTCACCCACCAGCCATCCGATGCACTGGTCATGATCACCGAAAGCGAGGTGCGTAGTGCTGTAACCCCGCTGGCCCATCTTCTGAAAATCTCCGACGCATACAGCATCATTGGGCTTCAAGCTGCCATCAGGTTGGGGCAGGAACTTGGGAATGATGAACAAAGAAATTCCTTTTGTTCCGGCGGGAGCGCCATCAATGCGGGCGAGGGTGAGGTGCACAAAGTTTTCGCAGGCGTCGTGCTGGCCGCCGGATATAAATATCTTCTGGCCTTTAATCTTGTACCTGCCGTTGCCAACGGGTGACGCGCTGGTGGTAATATCCGTAAGCGAACTGCCAGCCTGCGGTTCGGTGAGCGCCATGGTTCCTTGCCAGCGGCCCTCGAAGATGGGAGGCACGTACGTTTTGATCTGCTCTTCATTGCCGAAGCTGGTGATCAGGGCTGCTGATCCGGCAGATAAACTGAAATATCCCTGGCTGCCATTGTTGGCCGACTGGAAAATATGCTGTCCGGCGTTGAAGATCATCATTGGCATTTGCATACCGCCATGTTCGAATTTAGCAGCACCACCAATCCAACCGGCTTCTGCTACTTCTTTGATGATCTTCTTCAGCTGCGGATGGGTCGTAACACCACCTTTCCCGTCGTATTTCGCGGGTGTCTCGTCCATGGCTCGAAAGAACGGTGCCATGTCACGGTCGGCGAGTAGCTTGGCCGACTCTACCATCATCCACGCTTCTTCCCAGTTCAGGTGATTGTATTTCGGAAGGGCGAATAGATCATTAAGGTTGTGTACTTCCTGAAGGAGGAAGCGAAGGTTTTCGATGCTGGTGTAACGGGACATGTACTTTGATTTGAAGATTTGAAAATTTGATGATTGGATAAATCAGCGGGCGGCACCGCCGTCAATGGTGATACAAATTCCATTCACAAAGGAGGCTTCGTCCGAAGCAAGGTATACATAGCCATGTGCAATGTCGGACGGCTCTCCCCAACGGCCGGCGGGTATGTGGGCGAGGGATGCTTTGCGTACTTCCTCAGGCATGGCATCGGTCATGGCGGTCTTGATGAAGCCAGGCGCGATGCAGTTGGCGGTGATGCCAAAGCGTCCCAGTTCAAGTGCCCACACCTTGCACAAGCCGATGATGGCCGACTTGGTGGCGACGTAATTGGTCTGCCCATAGTTTCCGCGGATGGCGACATTCGACGAGGCCGAAACGATCCGTCCGTATTGTTGCTCTTTCATGATGGGCACCACCGCCTGCGTACAATTGAATACGCCGGTGAGGTTCACTGAAATCACATCATCCCATTCTTCTTTTGACATCTTCAGCAAGGTTCGGTCTTTGGTGATGCCGGCATTGTTGATGAGAATGTCGATGCGGCCAAAGTGGGCATGGGCTGCCTTCACCGCAGCATCCACGTCAGGGCGGCTGGCCACGGATACTTTGGTGAACGTGACATCATGACCTGCTTTGCGCAATTCATCGGCAACAGCCTGGCCTTTATCGGACCAATCCCAAATGGCCACTTTGGCTCCTTCGCGTACAAAGGCCTTCACGGTGGCCAATCCAATACCACTGGCACCCCCGGTGACAATGGCAATCTTATTCTTCAATCGCATAATGATAAGTTTAGAAAATAGCGGTTATCAATTCAGCAGCGCAAGCCGGCTTGTCGGAGCCTTCCAGTTCAATGATACATTCGAGAAAGAGTTTATGGCCACCCGGCGGCATGTCTTCCACGCGGGTGAGTTTGCCGTGCATGCGTATGCGGCTTCCGGACTGAACAGCGACCGGAAAGCGGGCTTTGTTCAATCCATAGTTAATAGAGGTAGTGACACCTTGAATGGTGACGAGTTCATAAAAGAACCGCGCCGCCAACGACAACGTCAGGTAACCGTGGGCGATAGTCTTACCTCCGGGCATGTGGGCCTTTGCTTTTTCAATATCTACATGTATCCACTGGTGGTCGTCGGTGGCGGTGGCAAACTCATTGATCATCTCCTGGGTCACCGTCAGCCATTGCGTTACACCCAGCGACTGACCTTCGTGCTTTCGGATAGATTCCTTTTGCAACACCACCGGTTTGCCTTGCACGGGTTCTGGCGCAGGTGCCGGTTTGGGTTTTGGTTGGGCTGGCTCCTCCGTCCAGTTGCCAACCTTCACCACCGCCTTGCCCACCACCTTGCGGTTCATCAGGTCATTGAGGGATTGGGCAGCTTCCTCCAGCGGATAGATCCGGTGAATGTGTTGCTTGATTTTTCCTTCATTGATCCATGTCAGCAGTTGACCGAAGTTCTGCAGACTTTGTTGCGGTTCCCGTTCTGCAAAACTTCCCCAGAATACCCCGACAATCGAACAGCCCTTCAGCAAGGGTAGGTTGGCTGGGAACTGAGGTATCGGACCCGCCGCAAAGCCGACCACCAGGTAGCGGCCTTTCCAGCCCACCGAACGCAATGCAGCTTCGGCAAGTGGTCCTCCGACAGGATCGTAGACGACATCCGCGCCTTTGTCGCCGGTGAGTTCCTTGATGCGGGAGCGGAGATCTTCGGTTGAGTAGTTGATCAACGCGTCGGCACCTTTCGCCTGACACAAGGCTAATTTCTCCAGTGACGATGCGGCGGCGATCACGGTAGCGCCCATCACCTTGCCCAGTTCAACGGCAGCGAGTCCTACGCCACCACCGGCGCCGAGCACGAGCAATGTTTCTCCAGGTTTCAGTTGTGCGCGGTCTTTGAGGGCATGGTAGGATGTGCCGTAGGTATATAATGAGCACGCCGCGTTGATAAAGTCCATTCCGGGTGGCGCAGGGAATACCCGCTTGGCTGTCACCACCACTTGTTCAGCGAAGCCGCCGTGGCCACAAAGAGCAATGACCCGGTCACCCGGTTTTACATGCTTTACTTTTTCACCCACCTTTTCGATGATGCCCGATACTTCGCCCCCCGGCGCAAAAGGCAGGTCGGGTTTAAACTGATACTTGTTCTGGATGATCAGTACATCAGGAAAATTCACGCCACAGGCACGTACCTGGATAACGACATCACCAGGCCCCGGCGAGGGGGAAGGTTGTTCGGTAAGGACCAGCGAATCCGGCAGTCCGTGGGATTTGCAGAGGAGAGCTTTCATAGAGGGAATATAGGATTCATTTTAATAAATCCTGCATGGTGTGGGAGGTTCCCGCAGAGACCGGGAAGAAGACGCAGAACACGCAAAGGCATTTCTGTGGCCTCGGTGTATCTGTGGTCCATTTCCTATGTGATTGCATCAGCGTATTCTGGATTTTTTCTGCGACATCTGCTTAACCCTGCATTCACACCGAAGGTGCTCTATACGCTTCCTCTGCGCCTAAGCTCATTCAACTCAGCCCGCACTCGTTGCAACTCCAGCACTACCTGTTTCATATCGTCACGGAGTTGTACGTGCACGGCCTCATCCATGGCCTGGTTGCTGTCTACTTTGGTTTCCATATCCTTTTCCACCTGGTCGGCCACCTGGGATGTCATCACGGCGATGAATACGTTGAACGCGACAATCGAAGTGAACACTACAAAACTTACGAAATAAGATTGGATGATAAAGGGCGGAATATTCGGGCTGTTGGTGGTGATGTCGTGCATCACGTCTGACCAGTTGTCCAGGGTCATGACCTGAAAGAGCGTGATGAAGCAATTGAGGATACTGCTAAAGTCGCAGGTTGCGAACACCCGCTGGTCAAAGATGAACATCCCCATGATAGAATAGATGTAGTTCATGATCAGCAGCAGCACGGCGAAGGAGAATACCGTGGGGATGATGCTCATGATGCGCCGCTCCACATCTTTCAGGTGTTCACTGACTTCGAGCAGGCGCAAGATCCGGAAGATTCGGAAGAGACGACCGATCTGGATAAATGACGGATGGATCACCTGACCAAAGATGCCGATGAAGCTCAAGGCAATGAGGGTGAAGTCGAAGAGATTCCAGAAGCCGTGTTCGGTAAAAGTAAACACCATTCGGGTGACACCGTTTTTGACCACCGGTTTGCGTTCAAACAACACGAAGAATCTTCCGGGGTGATCCTCGGCCAAAATGCGGATGATGATTTCGATGACGAAGAAGGCAAGGAAACTGTAGTCCAGCACCACGAATGCCAACAGCCAGGCATCGGTTTTGAACACGGTCTCCAGACCGATCAGCGCGGCAAAAGCGAGGATGACATAGTTGACGGTGTGACAGAATACTTTACTCTGTGCGATGTGTTTGAATCGGGCGTTCATCATGGGAGGAGGGTGGTGATGGAACGGAATTTACAGGAAATCCGTCGCTTTCACCGCATAGAAGTGACGTGCTATAGTCAACGCAAGCATTTCCGCACCGATGGTACCAATGCGTCTCCGTGTCCCCGCGGTGAAAACCCCTCTACTCTGCCTTCAATGTCTCAGCCGGATTGGTCATTGCCGCCTGTAATCCTTGCACACTCACGGTAATAAATGCAATGATAATCGCAGCCAGGCCCACCACACCAAATACCCATGCATCGAGCGGAATGGCATAGGCAAAGTCCCGCAACCACAGGGTCATGGCATACCAGGCCAGCGGAGCCGCAATGAGAAAGGCAATGAGCACCAGCCTTGTAAAGCCACCTGAAAGTATCGCTACGAGGTGCATTACATTCGCGCCAAGCACCTTGCGGATAGAGACTTCTTTGATGCGCTGCTGCACGACCAGGGTCGAGAGTCCGAACAATCCGAGACAGGCAAGCAGTATCGCGATAGAGGCGAATAGGTTCATGACGTTGCCCAGCTTGATCTCGCTGTTGTACATCTTGTTGTAGTCGTCGTCGAGAAAGCGATACTCAAACGGCATGTCATCCACGCGTCTGGACCAGAAAGCCTGAATGCCGGCGATGGTCTGCTGAATGTCTTTGCCGTCGATCTTGACGAGAAGACGACGACCCCAGGTTTCGGTGAACAACACCAGGGGCTTGATGGGAGCGTGGAGGGATTCGAAATGAAAGTCCTTCACCACCCCGCGCACCGTTCCCGGGCGACCGTCACCGAGAAACATGGCTTTGCCAATAGCCTCTTCCGGTGACCAGCCCAATTGTGCTGCGGCACTTTCATTGAGGATGAAATGTTCCTGGCGTTCGGTCTCCAGGTTTATGTCGACCAGATCCTGTTCGGTGAAATTCTGACCTGCAATCAACTGAAGTCCGGTAACGGACAAATACTCCTCATCCACCGGGTTAGCCGTCACCGCCATTTGTTCATCCTCGGGCATGGCAGCCGACCGCATATTGTAGCCGCCACCGATACGAACAGGTGTGTTCACACAACGGGATGCATGTAATACGCCTGGTATGTTCTTGAGTTCGGTTTTGAAGCTGGACAAGGACGCCTTCGTTTTTTCACTGAGTGGCAAAATGATGATGTGTTCGCGGTCAAAACCCAATTGCTTGTTCTGGATGAAAGACAATTGTTTCTGGATAAAGAATGTGCATACCATCAGGAATACCGAAATACTGAACTGAAATACAATCAGGGATTGCTGCATGCGTCTGCCGGAACTTGAGTTGCGGAATACGCCTTTGAGCACGCGGGCTGGCTGGAAGTCGGAGAGAACGGCAGCAGGGTAAGCACCGGCGAGCAAGCTCACCACTATGGTGAGTATACCAGCAAATACCAGTACTTGCCATGA
>DNZD01000035.1 GCA_003504855.1 Cytophagales bacterium | reverse complement strand
GGTGCCCATCAAGACCGACTCGTCGGGAATGGGCCCGTCGGACCACACTTCCTTCTACCTCAAGAACATCCCGGTGCTGCATTTCTTCACCGGTTCCCACAGCGATTACCACAAGCCATCAGACGATTGGGATAAGATTAATTACGACGGCGAGGTTGCCGTACTGAAGCTCATTGCTGAAGTAATCAAACAGACCGAGGCGCAGCCCCGGCTGGCATTTCTCACCACCAAAAACAAATCCCTCGGAGGTTCACGCTCCTTTAAAGTAACCATGGGTGTGATGCCCAGCTACAGTTCGAGTGAAGCCGGACTGAAAGTTGATGGTGTGAGTGATGGAAAACCTGCTGCGAAAGCGGGTATCCTGACCGGAGACCTGATCATTCAGATCGGTGAATACAAGATCAAAGACATCCAGGCCTACATGGAAACACTGGGGAAATTCGAGAAAGGGCAGTCCACCACTGTGAAGTTGATGCGCAACGGAGAAGAGAAGGTATTGAACATTACCTTCTGACCACCCGGCAGATTCATTGAATTGAAAAAGGGGTTTGATTACCCCTTTTTTTCTACATCGTGGCCGCCAAATTCATTGCGGAGGGCAGCCACCACACGACCCGAGAAGGTATCTTCCTGTTGCGAGCGATAGCGCATCAGCAGCGACATGGTAATCACCGGAGCAGGGACACCCATTTCCAATGCAGTTTCCACCGTCCATTTGCCTTCTCCGGAAGAATGCATGACCCCTTTAATGGATTCGAGATTTTTCTCTTTTTCCAACGCATGCTGGGTAAGTTCCAGCAGCCAGCTGCGCACCACCGAACCGTGGTTCCATACATTGGCAATGGCGCCGAGGTCCAATTGGGCATTGTGCTTATGCATGAGCTCGAAACCTTCAGCGATGGACTGCATCATACCATATTCGATTCCATTGTGAATCATCTTAATGAAATGTCCGCTGCCACTCTTGCCACAATAGAGGTATCCGCCCTCCACGGAAATTGACTTGAACAAAGGTTCACAATACGTAAATGCATCTTTCCATCCGCCAATCATGGTACAAACACCTTGCAAGGCGCCTTTTACACCACCGCTGGTGCCACAGTCCAGCAGAAACACACCCGTCTTCTCCAGGTCCTTAGCACGCTGGATTGAATCCTTGAAGTAAGAGTTGCCTCCATCGATGAGGATATCATCAGCGGCGAGGTAGTTCTTGAGGTTATTGATCACCACATCCACTACCTGACCAGCAGGTACCATGATCCAGATTACACGCCGGCCTGTGAGGGAGGCGGCCAGCTCTGCTGAAGATGACACCGTTTTGATGCCCTCCTTCTGGATGCGCTCCATAGCAGGCTTGCTGGCATCGAAGGCCACTACCTTATGGCCCTTCTGTTTCATATTCAGGGCCAGGTTGTAGCCCATCTTTCCCAGACCAATCAATCCGATTTGCATGTCGTCAGGTTTAGCCCCGGAAGTGGGGAGGTCAAAAATAAGTTTTCGGTAACTAAACCGATACGAAACCTTCTAAAATTAATACACCCACCAGGCCTAAAACGGATACAATCGTTTCCATCGCAGTCCAGGACAGGAATGTTTGACGCAGCGACAGGTTAAAATACTCCTTAAACATCCAGAAACCGGTGTCATTGACATGCGAAAACATCAGGCTGCCGGCGCCAACGCTGAGCACCATGAGTTCAGGACTAACACTGGAAGACTGTACCAAACCAGATACAATGCCGGCGGCTGTCAATCCGGCCACGGTAGCCGATCCGACCGATACACGAACCAGGGCGGCGATCAACCATCCCAATACCAGGGGCGAAACTTCAAAGGCGGAAGCAACATCCGCCACCTGTTTGGCTACGCCACTGTCAATGAGCACTTGTTTAAATCCACCACCTGCGGCAATTACCAGCATGATCATGGCGATCGACAACACGCCATCCTGCAAGTGGCCCATCATTGTCTTTGTGTTCATATTCCGGCGCCAGCCCAGAAAATAACAAGTCAGTAGCAAGGCGAGTAGCAAGGCAACCGCAGGCTCTGATAACATCCGGAGCATCGGATGATCGATGATTGAAAACGTCCGCAACGCAGTAGCCGATGCCATCAATACGACCGGGAAAAGCGCAAGACAAAAACTCAGAAAGACGGTTGGTTTGGATTCTGAAACTGGTTGTTGCTGCCCGATGACCGGTGCGGGAGCCAATTTCCTCAACAGCGACGCAAAAAAGGGTCCGGCGATCACGACAATGGGTACTGCCAACACCAATCCATAGATCAATGTCTTTCCGATATCTGCCTTGAATAAAGCCGCAATGGCCGTGGGGCCGGGATGAGGCGGAAGAAATCCATGTGTTACCGAAAGTGAGGCCGCCATCGGAATGGCAATCCACAACAAAGGAACCCGCGAACCCTGTGCCACCGCGAACACAAGGGGCACCAGAATAACAAAACCCGCGTTATAAAATAAAGGTATGCCGACGATAAGCCCGGTGATCATCATTGCCCATGGCAGTCGTTTGCTTCCGAAGGCATGAATCAACGCATCGCTGATTTGTCGCGCTGCCCCACTGACTTCAATGATCTTTCCAAACATGGCACCGAGCGCCAACACAAGGGCCAGACTACCCAGGGTTTCCCCCACCCCTGCCTGGATGGATTTGATCACCTGATCAGGCGCCAACCCCAACGACAAACCCGCCACCACCGACACGATAAGCAGGGCGAGCAGCGGATTGAACTTCAGCAGGATCAACACCAACAGAAGAACAACACATGCCGCTACGGTAATGAGCATCATATCAGAATTGGAGAGCGTTCAGTTGGTGCAGGTCGTCGGCGAGATGGGAATACAAACCCTTGTAAATCGAAAATAGTTTTCGGTACAGTTGGTGGTTGTTCATGTTCGGCTGATAGATGCGGGGCGGCTCGTCTGCGAATTGAAACGGTATTTTTAATGCTTCACAGGCAATGATGGCCGCTCCAATGGCAGATGCATCTTCCCGGTGCTGAACGTGGATGGTCATACCAAACTGGTCCGAAAGAACCTGCATGGCCTCTGCTGATAAGGATAGTCCTCCACTGGCCCGAACTTCCATGTTCGTATTCCCCTCCATGAGGGCATCAGCAATATCCATTAGCGCAAAGCCAATACCTTCAAGGATGGCGCGCATGAAGTGCTCAGTCCCGTGGTGATGCCGCACGCCAAGAAATACACCGGATGCGTCTGCATCATATACCGGAGAGCGTTCTCCTTGTAAATAGGGTATCATCAATAGCCCCGCTGATCCAGGCTGAACCTTTGTTGCGCGTGCACAAAAAGTGTTCAGGTCAATCGGTTCGCGCAGAAACTTCTGCGTGTACCAATCTATGAGAACAGCTCCGTTATTGGTGGCACCTCCATGAACCCATCGGGCTTTATCCAGGCAATAACAGAAAGTCTTGCCTGCCGGATCAATACCGGCCTGTGTGTTCATCTTGCGCACTGCCCCGCTGGTACCCACTGTAACGGACAAGGCATTGGCATTGGTATTGACATCACTGCCCAATGTTGCGAGGCAACCATCACTGCTGCCGATGATCCAGGGTGTGCGGGGAGCCAGGCCGTATGTGGCGTTGACTTGCTCCGAAGTAAATGGTGTATGCACACCAACCAGCTTCGACAACTGTTCTTCCCGAATGCCGGCAACAGCAAGTGCGGTGCTTGACCAGGTAAGCTTCTGCGAATCCATCAGTCCCGTGGCAGATGCAATGGAATGGTCGACAACGAATGTACCAAACCACCGATACCAGAGATACTCCTTGATGCCAATAAACTTATGGGCTCGTTTGAATAATTCGGGTTGATTTTTTTTCATCCACACCAATTTGGTGAGGGGCGACATGGGATGGATTGGTGTGCCGGTAAGGGCATGCATATCTCTATGTTCCTTACTGATTTGTGCCGCCGCCTCCCGCGCACGCAGGTCGGACCAGATGATTAGCGGTGTAAGTGCATGCCCCCTTTCGTCGACAGCCATTACACCGTGCATGGCACAGCTGAACGCGACAGCATCAATTTTTTCAGTGCCTTTCCGTATGACGTCATTCATCAATGACGTGATGCATGCCGAGAGTTGTTCGGGATCCTGCTCGGCATAACCGGTTCGGGGCCGATGTGTCGGGTACGTTATCCGCTCGCTGACAGACACGGTGCCCGACGAGGTGATCACCAACGCCTTGGCACTGGTAGTGCCGATATCAACTGCGAGAATAGCCGACACGTTTCAGGATTAAGTTCCTGAAAAATAGATAAACAAATCGGGAATTGGGGATTACCGCTTGAGGAACTTGATAGAGTTCTGGAAGTTGTCGGTGTCTTTGATGGCGAGGAGATACACGCCTACCGGAAGTTCCTTGACCCGCAAACGGATTTCGTACTCATCCAACACTTCGGTTTCCACCTCAATCACATTACCAATGATATTGTGCACGGTCACCCTCACCTCCTTGGCGACGGGCTGTTCAAATTTCAGGCTGAAGAAATCGATGGCCGGATTGGGGAAAGCCTTGACCATTTTCACAGCCTCGGCGCGGTCCGGGACAGCCAAATCATGACTCTGGCCCCAGGCGATCTGGGATGCCAAAACAACGAAAAAGGTGAAAAAAATGGCTTTCAGGGGCCTCATAGTCTTCTTGTACGCTCTTAATTGGTGTTTAGATGCAAATGGTAAGCCAAAGGTTTAACAATCCGCAAATATTTTTGCCTCTGTACACAATACGGGGAAAAGCCCCAAACGGTTGGTCAAACCGCAAAAAATACCCCTATTTACCCCTCGCGGCCTCCCGAAAGGCCTGTGGTAAATAGTCGATTAGATCCGATGCGATAAGGCTGTGTTCTCCCTTGTCTCGGGCGGCCAGGTCACCGCTTAGTCCATGCAAGTAAGTACCCAGTACCGCTGCCACTGGAGCTTCATAACCCTGTGCCATAAGGCCCGTGAGGATACCGGTGAGAACATCGCCGCTACCAGCCGTGGCCATACCCGGATTACCCGTGTTGTTAAAAAATATATCACCAACCGAGGTGGCAATGGCTGTGTAGGCTCCTTTCACCATGACCACTCCCTTGATCTGTTGAGCCAAATTCAATTGCAGGTTCAGCCGATCATAGTAACTCTTCCAACCGCCAGCGAGGCGCTCAAATTCCTTCACGTGCGGTGTGAGAATGCTTCCTGCCGGAATGAGATGAAGCAGTTCCCCGTGCTGGCTGATCAGATTCAAAGCATCTGCATCGATCACCATTGGCTTGCCAGCCTGCAGCGCATTGCGCAAGGCTTTAAGGGTCGTTCCGGATTGACCGAGACCCGGACCAATACCAATGACATCAACAACCAGATCAGGAAACACGCTAATGCACTTTTCTTCGGGGTCGATGCTGGTCATGGCTTCGGGCACCGACTGTTGCATGATGGTATTACCAGACTTAGGCACGTGGGCGGTGAGCAAGCCCACACCCGAACGAAGCGCTGCGCGCGACGCCAGTATGCATGCTCCCATTTTACCTTCACTGCCGGCGATGATCAACGCGCGACCAAAGGTGCCTTTATGATCGAAAGTGGTACGCGACTTCAGCAGCCGGAAAGTATTGCGTTTGCCGGAGAAGAAACGGTTGGTCTGAACTTCGTGCAGGAACTTCTTGCTTATACCAATGTCAATCACCGTCCATTGGCCAACATAGGGAGCATTCTCCGGCAGCAGGAAGGCCAGTTTTGGCAGCTGAAACGTAACTGTATACTTTGCCCTGACGACAGGTTGCTGTGCAGGTTGATCGATAAATAATCCCGAAGGCACGTCAACAGACACGACTGGCCTGTCTGCCTCGTTGATGGCGCTGATCACCTCCGCATAGATACCCGTTGCAGGGCGTGAAAGACCAAATCCAAACATGGCATCCACCAACACATCACGGTCAGCAAAGACAACAGGTGTGGCGGTAAGCAGATCAATAACTTTTACCTGCTCGGGGAGACGTTTTCGGTTGATCCGGAAGTCTTCTGACTCGGGTGTACCGCCGCGCACAATCCACACTGCTACCGGGTATCCCCAGTCACTCAGCAGGCGTGCAATACCCAAACCATCACCGCCGTTGTTGCCTGTTCCACAAATGATTCCAGTTTTTTTGGAAGCATCATACCTTTCCACGAACCATTGCACGAAGCCCTGGCATGCGCGCTCCATGAGGTCGATCGACGCGATGGGCGTGTGCAGGATGGTGTAAGCATCTGCCTCCTTGAGCTGGGCGGCATTGAGTATTTTAGGCACGTACAAAGATACCTAATGGAAGTTGGATGTTAGAAGTTGGAGGAAGACTTAGTCCTTGGGTTCCCACAATTCTATCTTATTGCCTTCCGGGTCAAGAATCCATCCGAACTTGCCATAAGAAAACTCCTGCATCTCGCCGACAATCTCCACACCCTCCTCTTTAAGCACCTTCAGAAGTTCAACCAGATTCTCCACCCGATAATTGAACATGTAAGGCTTCTCGCTGGGTGCGAAGTAATTGGAGTCTTCCTTGAAGGGACTCCATACCGTTTGGGCCGGAGGTACTGTGTCGGGTTTATCAAGTTCCCGCCATTTGAAAGTACAGCCATAGTCGTCAACAGGTAAGCCCAGGTGCTTACCATACCATGCCTTGGTAATTTTAGGATCCTTGCATTTAAAGAAAATGCCGCCGATTCCGGTAACTCTTTTCATGGATTGTTAGTTTGTAGTAAATAATTCATCTATCACGCCTGGTCCGGCAAGAACTCCTTTTTGCGAAGCAGGGCGGCGCTGATCAAGGTAACAACGATACCCACCGGAAAAATCTCTGACATGGACACCATAAAGCGATAAGTTGGATTCTTGTAATCCTCGGCCATCTTCGTAAGCTCCTGCAATTCACTTTCTGAGGCACCTGCAGCCTTCTTCTTTTCAAAATAGTGTGCCATCATTTTCTGGTTAAAGTCAGGGGCAAGTTGAGTAAGACATATTTCCCATGTAAATGCATACATGATGGCTGATATGAGCGAGATAGCCAGACCGATTTGCAATCCTTGCCAGAAGGTGATGACCCCACGCGATCTATGGTCGCGGTAAGACTTGATCGCAAAAAAGATCAACGAGAGGGCGATGACCATGCCTGTGAAACCGACCCAAACACCGTTGTCCATGTTGAGTGTGCCGCTGGAGTACAGGGGCATGGTCAAGAGCATCAGGGCCGAGGTGATGGCACCCGAGATGAGTCCGAAGACGAGAATTGTTTTTTTCATGTGTTGTTGTTTTTTCTGCCAAACAAGTGACTGGCCCAGCTTTCACCCTCATCCGAAAGTATGAAATTGAAAATTATGTCTGAAATCAGCCTTTTGTGGGAGCCTACCGTAGCACCCCGAGTTCCTTAGCCCGCTGAATGGCCTGGGTACGGCGGCTGGCATTAAGCTTCTGGAAGAGATTGGACAGATGGGTCTTGACCGTGTTCACCGACACAAACATCTTATCTGCAATTTCCTGGTTGGACAAGCCCTGTGCCAGCCAGGTGAGTACCTCCTGCTCGCGCTTGCTGATGCCAAGCCGCGCTATGGCCTGATCATCAATGACAACTTCGGCTGCTGCATACACTACCTTCTTGCGCGTGAGACGGAGCCCTACCCAAACACCCAACACCGTAAACATCACGGCGATCACACCCAGGTATGCCTCCATGGCAACATCGCGCACCAAAAACCGATACTCGGCGAACCTCAGGATTGAGATCAACACGGCGAGAGAAATAGCGTAGAGCAAGACGGTGCGGGACATGGATGCTTTAGTATGTCGAGGTTAATATACTCCAGAAGATGTATTTATTGAAAATCGGGTATCAAACAACTCAATTTCCTTCGCAGGGATAATTATATTTCTCCCATCAAAACCAAACCCCATAGTCATGACCGTTGATGAGCGTCTAAACTACTGTCGCATTTGTACCAATCGAAAGACGGATTTTTCGTTAGGGCTTGTTTGCGGCCTGACCAATGCAAAGCCCACGTTTGAAGGGACCTGCCCTACGTATGTGCTCGATCAGCCGGAGGCAGACCGATACATCAAGTTGCAGCAAGAGGCCAAAGATGCCGAACAGGCAGAAGGCCTGAGTCCGGAAAAGAAGGCCATGAAGTTGGGTGCTCTTGGCGGAATAATCATGATCGTCGTAGCGGTCGTGTGGTTTTTCGTTGGGCTTTATAACGACGTAATTTTCTTCTATCCGCCTATCCTGCTACTCATCGGTATCTACACGCTTGTGAAGGGATTGAGCAAAGGCAACCTGACCGGAGAAAAGAAACAATAAAGTCAACTAGCCGGCCCACCCGTCGCGGTCGAGGCTTCGGTATTGGATCGCCTCAGCGAGGTGCTCCACCTGGATGTGCGGCACACCGGCCAGGTCGGCAATCGTGCGCGACACTTTCAGTATGCGGTCATAGGCCCGCGCTGATAAGCCCAGTCTTTCCATAGCGGTTTTCAGGAGTTTGACACCAGACTCCTGAATAACACAGACATCCTTCACCATATTGCTGGGCATCATGGCATTGCAATAGATTTGTTGTTGCTCGCGAAACCGTTCGGATTGAATCTTGCGGGCCCGCACGACCCGCTCACGTATCACTTCGCTGGTGTCGGAACGGCGCTGGGCGGTCATTTCATCAAAGCTCACTGGCACTACCTCCACATGCAGGTCGATGCGGTCGAGCAACGGACCAGACACCTTACTGAGGTAGCGTTGAACCACACCTGGCCCGCACACACATTCCTTTTCTGGATGATTGTAATAACCACAGGGACATGGGTTCATGCTGGCCACCAGCATAAAGTTGGCGGGATAGTCAATGGATATCCGCGCCCTTGAAATAGTTACCCGTCGTTCTTCCATTGGCTGCCGCATGACTTCCAACACAGTGCGCTTGAACTCGGGGAGTTCGTCGAGAAACAAAACACCGTTGTGGGAGAGCGATATTTCCCCTGGCTGGGGATGTCCACCCCCGCCTACAAGCGCTACATCAGAAATCGTATGGTGCGGACTTCGAAAGGGTCTCGTTGTTAGCAGGGATCCGTTCTTCCCAATCTTACCGGCAATCGAATGAATCTTGGTTGTCTCCAACGCCTCGTGCAAAGTCAACGGCGGCAAAATAGTCGGCAATCGCTTGGCGAGCATGGTCTTACCGGCACCGGGTGGTCCAATCATGATTACATTATGGCCACCGGCCGCTGCAATCTCCAGCGCGCGCTTGATATTCTCCTGGCCCTGCACATCTTTGAAGTCTGAGTCATAGTGATTGACTTTACTTTGAAAAATATCCCGCGTGTCCACCACCAGGGGTTTGATTTCCCGTTTGCCTTCAAAGAATTCCACGGCCTCTTTTAGCGTTTGTACTCCAATGATATCAAGTCCGTTGACAATGGCGCCTTCATGGGCATTCATGGCGGGCAACACAAATCCCTGATAAGTCTCCTTGCGCGATTGTATCGCGATTGGCAACACCCCTTTGATCGGACGCAGGGTTCCATCCAATGCCAATTCACCCATGATTACATATCGCTCCAGGGCTATTGCTTCCATCTGTCCGGATGCCTGTAGGATGCACAGCGCGATGGGGAGATCATAGGCGGCACCTTCCTTCCGGATATCAGCCGGGGCGAGATTGACCACCACTTTGTTTCGCGGCATCTGGTATCCAGCAGTTTTGATCGCCGACTCCACGCGATGTTCGCTTTCCTTCACGGCTGTGTCAGGCATGCCGCTGATGTACAGGTGCTGACCCTGGGTTACGTTTACCTCCACGGTAATGGTACGTGCATCTACGCCGAAGACCGCACTGCCGAATGACTGAGCTACCACAATGTTTTCAAATTGGATTGCTAAAGTTTGAAATCGAAGTGGCACTTACAAGGCGCGGATCATCCGAACTGCGAATGCATAACAAACAGGGCATTCCCCATGGCAATTCATCATGTATTCCGGACAGCATCTTATTCTCATCAACCATTTGCAAGCGGGTCAGGTGTTACTAATTTGCGCCGTGGACAAACCCATCCGAGTTCCTGGCATCGACGTCGACGTGCAGATTGTATTTGCACGTG
>DNZD01000289.1 GCA_003504855.1 Cytophagales bacterium | reverse complement strand
CTTCTCGATACTGGCCTTCAGAGCCGTCATGATGTCTACCACCGGGGTTTCTTCTTCAGCCAAGGTCACTATCTCCTTACCTTCAATCTTGGCCTGAATCATACTGCGCAACGCATCCTGGTAGTTGTCCTTCATTTCTATGTCCACAAACTGCTTGGACATGGAGTCCACCAGCATCTTCGCCATTTTGATTTGCTCCTTGTCAACCTTTACATCCTCAATGAGTTGAGGAACTTCACTTATACTTCTTACTTCATTCGGATAACGAAGTTTATACAGCAAAATACCATGCTTTTCCGGGGTCATCAGCACCACAGTTTCCCGATCGCGCAAGACTACCCGTCCAACACCTACCTTGCCGCATTCCTTGAGGGTCTTGGCGAGCAGGAAATAGGTCTTCGCTGCCACATCACCATCCGGGCCAATGAAATAAGGCGCATCAAACAAGGTGGGATGCACTTCTTTGGCATCCACAAAACCTTCTATGTCTATGAGCTTGGTACTCTTTAAACGCACTTTGCCAAAATCTTCGTCGTTCACAATCACGAACTGGCCTGGCTCATACTGATAACCCTTGACAATATCTTCGGTACGCAGTACCTGACCCGTAACCTTATCCTTCTTCTCATAACTCACCGGATTATGCCCCTCCTTGGAAAGAAGGTTGAAACTGAGAGTCTGTCCTGAATCAATGGCATTATAGACCCGAATCGGTATCGTAACCAACGAAAACCGGATGTGACCTTTCCAAATGGCGCGCATAGGGTTAATATTAGATTAAAAAATTAACTAATAGCCTCTAAAGTATTGACTGTGAATGGATTTTCAAAATTAATTTTGATCTGACACACAGCGAAAGCCGACAGTAGCATTGCGTTCAAATCCAGGTGACACCAATAATAGGGCCTGCCGGTAGTGAAGCTCCCGGGGACCGCCTTGTACATACCACCAACTGGACGATGGCTTGAAATAACTGCCTCCTTTGAGGATGCCGTAGGTGTAACTTCCGGACTCATAGATATCAGTCGTGAGCTGCCACACATTGCCTACCAGGTCTTGCAGGCCGAAGGGATTAGCTCCACGCGGATAACTTCCTACCGCATAAGCGCTTCCGGTGCCCAGGTTACAAAGCTTTGGATCAATCCCCTCCAGCGAAGAAACGGTGAGTGTCTCGGTCACATATTGCAGCTTGCGTGTAACAGGCTTGCTTTGCTTCCACGGCCACTCCTGCCCGGTGCCTGCCTGCGCGGCATATTGCCACTCAGCCTCCGTCGGCAGCCGCTTTCCGGCCCAATGTGCATAGGCCATGGCATCCTCCCGGGATACATACACCACGGGATAATTTTCCTGCCCGACAGGTATCTTACCATGCTTCCAATGCTTCAAATAGTTTGTGGTGTCCTTCGGTTGATAGCCTGTTGATTCGGCAAAGGCAAGATATTGCACATTTGTCACCGGGAACTTATCCATCCAGTATGCTTTCATCTGAAGGTTACCAGACGCATCAGCCGGGTAAGGGATGAAATCATCACCATGTGTTGTCTTAAAGAGAAATGTCCCGGCTGGAATTTTCACCATGCCCCGGTGGTCATCGGTTGATGTTGGCTTTGACTCAACGGCCACCAGTCTGGGGATTCCCGGTTTGATACGAAGCACTTGCTCATCCAGCAATTCACGACCATCCATCAGTTGCACCACCACCTTGCCTTCATAACGGCCAAATCTTTCCCGAAGATCAAGCATCTGAGCACCCGGCTTGAATTCCACTGGTTGCGATGCATAATCCGGTACACCCTTCCATATGCGAATGGACGTACCCTGGCTCGCCGCGACCTGCAGCAAATAACCATTCATGGATACGTTCAAGAGTTCCGGTAACTCAGCCAGACAACCAGCTTCACCTTCATTGTTGGTGCCCAGCCACTTTTTATGGAAAGGGTCCAAGCTCACTGACACGTGACTTCCTCCTATTGATTTCGTGACCTTAGCGGCTTCATGGTGCATCAGATCCATCCAATGATATCCTGCCCGCTCTCGTGTGTGCAGCAAAGGGCCATCAAAGCCTTCAGGCTTCAGGCTGAAAATGGTGTAGACATGCTTAGCAGCACCCGACCAATGATTAACCCAAATGCTGTCGTGAAGTGTTGGGTACAATACCGTCAAATGCCGGGATGTAAAGTTGGATGAGTTTTCCCGCAATATCCGGGTCGTCTTTCCCAGGTACTTGTATTGCTCATCTTCCCACTCCGGATGACCTGGTGCGAACTGATTGATCTCCGTTCCATACCCGTTGAAGAAGGCCACAGCATATTCACGCTGGATGGGTTCCTTAAAAACTTCTGCTACCCGGAAAATGGCGAAGTCAGGACGGATTAGTTTGTTGAGGTTCAGCATGGGCGGATAATACAAGGCATTGTGCACCCTGCCGGAAACAATGTTCACCATATCCCTGGGAACGGCCATTCCTTCGCTGTACATAATAACGCCTTTACGGACTCCATCAGCCGCCTGCTGCAACTCGGCTGAAGATTCTCCCTTGGTATCCAAGACAACGCCATCGGCGGAGGTGTCGCGAATCAAATCCGCAAGTCCTTGCAGGTGCGATTGCCGTCGTGTGCTCTCATCCCAGGGATTATATGCCACAAAGAACTTACTCCCGTTTCGACGCAGTGTATCAGCCAGTTGGCGCAGGGCACTCAACCCGCCCGGGAGATCCCGGTACATATCAAATTGGTTGCGCTGATCCAATCCCAGCGTGGGCCACGTAGGCCAAAGCCCGATCACATCATCACCACCGTACAATGCCTTTCCTCGTTTTTGAAAATTGGATAGCTGAAACTGACCCGACGCCCGTTGATAGTAATCTTTGTCCCAGGCCATGATCAGGTGCATCACGTACGCCTCTTTTATCCAGGCGAGGTCTTCACGCCGGTACATCGATTCATCGAAAGAAGCTACATCATACAATCTGTTTTCCTGAAACACTTTTTTTAGTGCTTCTCTCCAGGTACCAATGGCTATCTCCGCATAAAGGTGGTAGGCTACGGAACGACCAGGCATCAGGATAGTTTCGAATCGCTTACGTACAGCCTGTTGCATTGAGCCCAGCTCGCGTCGCACCAGCGCGGTGAACTGCAGGGAATCAGTTAATGCCATGGAGCTAAATCCAAGTTCCCAGGCATTGTCGGGCACTATCACATTCACTGGCTTTCTTCCCGGAGAAAACAAATGGGTTCTGCTCAGGCGATGGTCGCCAAGGCCGGTAATGTACGTATCTGCCAGGCCCGGGGAGAATGGCACCACATTGGTGAGTCGAATGGTGTCTTTGGACGGGTTGGTAAATAAAACCACAAAGTCTATCGGGTCCGCTCCTTTACTAATAGCAACTTGTAAAGGTCCCTT
>DNZD01000174.1 GCA_003504855.1 Cytophagales bacterium | reverse complement strand
CGATATGCTGCTCGCCGACTGGACCGGGCATCAAATCCTGCGTATTGATCGCGTATCCCGTCAGGTCACGGTGATGTGTCATAATCCTCGCTTCAACCAACCCAATGATATTTGCATCAACAGAAAAGGGCAGATCTTTGCTTCTGACCCTAACTGGAAAGCGGGCACTGGCCGACTGTGGCGCATCGACCCGGATGGCAAGTCTACCCTGCTGATGGATAGCCTGGGCACCACCAATGGCATTGCCTTCAGTCCTGACCAAAAAATACTGTATGTCAATGAAAGCCTTCAACGACTGGTGTGGGCGTATAGCATTGACCGTCATGGGAACCTGCACGACAAAAGGATTTTCATGCGCTTTGACGACTATGGCCTGGATGGAATGAAATGCGATACCCAGGGCAATTTATATATCACGCGCTATGACAAAGGCACCATTCTGATGGTATCCCCCGATGGGCTGGTGATCCGTGAAATTCAACTCAAGGGTAAGAAAGTAAGCAATCTGACATTCGGTGGTGTTGATGGAAAGACCTGCTATGCCACCTTGCAAGACCGAAAGTGCCTCGAAACTTTCCAAGTTGACATCGCCGGAAAGGTTATTCCGCGAGCAGGCCGTCGATAAAATTCTTCAGGATCGCCTCCCGTTGCTGAAAATCTCCTCGCAATAACTGGTAGGGTATTTTTCGCTGAATCAACTCCTGTTCGAACACGTTAAACATTTCTTTCCGTTGATGGCCCAGGTCGCGAAGTCCATCTGCCACCCACGGCACATCAATATCAAAAAGAAAGTAATAATCATATCCTACCTGTTTTTCCAACTCATACAATATCGTAGGTACCTCATGGAGATAGTGTCTGCAGTACACCTGTGTAGTGATCAGGTCGGTGTCACAAAAGAGGATCTTATTGGCTGACCTGGCCTTTGCCAAAACGCGTTCGGTTTGGGCATTGCCAATGCGGATGATGTCATCAGCCGAAAAGTCATTGCTGGTGACTAACTCCCGCGCCACCTCTGGCACAAATTCCGTGTTATAATGCCCGGCCATTCGTCTGGCCATGGTTGATTTGCCGGTGCTTTCAGGACCGTAGAAGCAGACTTTCTTCACAAAGTAGGCGCGTGCAGGAGGTGCGATAAATTCCCAGTAACGGAAGGGTTGCTTGCGGATGAGGCTGCCTGATACATTAAACTGCTTGCGTTCAGGATCAAAGGGGATGTGAACAATACCCATCTCCACCGCCAGGAGTGCTCCGTATAATTCAGAACTGAAGACCACATCTATGGAAGGGAATCTACCTTTGAGGAAGGAACTCCACATCGGCATCCGATCTGCGTACGTCAATGAATCATTATCAAAATCATCCACGGATAGTGCCAGTTGGATTTTCTTATTGGATTCAAACTGTTCCTTCAACCACGAAAAGCGAATAGGGCCCGGTATGGGATCTCCCTCCCGGTAGGCCAATGAGACAATTAATTCATCACATCGCTCAGCTGCAAAATTGATCAATGCCACATGGCCAGCGTGTAGTGGCATGAATTTGCCAATGACCAACCCGCGCTTCATGTGGTGTAAGATTGAAATTCCTTTCTCCAGCGCAGGAATCCAAACGCTGCAATCAAACAAAACACCGCATATTCCAGGCTCATCAGCATAATTCCCTTGGTGAAATAAAGATAAGTGGCCACTACATCGGCCAATATCCAAACGAGCCAACATTCCACCTTCTTCTGAACCATCAGGTAGGTAGCTGCGATACTTACCACTGTGACGAAAGAATCGAAGTATGGAAATGCGCTGGGCAGGCTGAATACCGCGGGAAACAATTCATGAAGGTTGCTGGCAAATTTTCCAAAAGCAGTCGTTCCTAACACAGTTACTCCCGCCATTAGCACAAGTTCGCGTTTGGGCATCCAGCTTACACGGAGATGTTGCTGCCGGTCTTCCTCGCCTGCCTTCGGGTGGGTCCAGCGCCACCATCCCATCAGGTTGGTGATGAAGAAAAACACTTGCAAGAACATATCAGGATACAACTGTATCTGATAAAACAAAAAGAACAACAGCACCACATTAATGATGCCGATAGGCCAGCTCCAGACATTGGCCCGTGCTGACAACCACACTGCAACGGCGCCCGCCAACGTTCCGAAAAATTCCAGATAGCTGACCGGTGTCCCGAGTACCGTCATGGCGATGGAATCGCTGTCGAAAAAGTTCATGCGATTACAACCGGATACAAACATTCTTGCTTTCGGTGAAGAATCGAAGCGCATCCCAGCCACCTTCTCTTCCTACACCCGATTGCTTCATGCCACCGAAGGGTGTTCGTAAATCACGGTACAACCAGCAGTTCACCCAAATGATACCAGAAGCCAGTCCGGCTGCCAGGCGGTGCGCCCGCTTGAGGTTCTCCGTCCACAAAGTGGCAGATAAACCATACGTCGTGCTGTTGGCATACCGCAATACTTCCTCCTCCGTATCGAATGGCATGATCGTTACTACCGGGCCGAATATCTCTTCCTGATTGGTGCGGCAATCGAAGGGCAACCCTGAAATCACCGTAGGTTCAATAAAATAACCATGGGCACATCGACCGGGTACACTCACCACGCGACCACCCGTCAATACCTTCCCGCCTTCCTGCCTGGCGAGGTCAATATAAGACAATACTTTATCACGATGCCCGGCAGATACCAGCGCGCCCAGGGAAGTACCCTGGAGCAAAGGGTCACCGACCACCAATCGCTTCACGCGAATCAGGAACTGCTCAAGGAATTCATCGTAATACGACCGTTCTACAAAAATGCGGGATCCACACAGGCAGATTTCACCCTGGTTGGTAAAAGATGAACGAATGGATGTATCCAGGGCTTGCTCACGATCGCAATCTGAAAAAATGATGTTGGGGTTCTTGCCCCCTAACTCGAGCGATAGTTTTTTCAACATCGGCCCGGCTGTAGCTGCAATTTTTTTCCCGGTAACTGTGCCTCCGGTAAATGATATCGCCGAAATATCCGGATGCTCAATTATGGCCTGCCCTGCTTTGGCACCAAGACCATGTACAATATTAAGTACCCCGGCAGGCAATCCTGCTTCGATGCATAGCTTACCGAGGAGATACGCTGTCATGGGCGTGAGCTCAGATGGCTTGGCCACGACTGTGCACCCCGCTGCAAGCGCTGGGGCGATTTTCCAGGTGAACAGGTAAAGCGGTAAGTTCCAGGGAGAGATGCAACCCGCTACACCAACTGGTGTTCTGGCTGTATAGTTCACCGCCTCATTGCCGGTGAGATGCGCTTCACTCGCAAAGTGGATCAAGGCCGTTGCATAGAAACGGATGTTGGCAGCTGCGCGTGGAATATCCAGCGAAGTCGCCAGCGACACTGTCTTTCCATTATCAACACTTTCGGCCAACGCCAGCTTGTCGATGTCCCGGTCTATGAGATCAGCTAATTTCAAGAGGATTGCAGAACGTCCTTCTGCTGGCATAGCGGACCAAAGCGGAAACGCCTTGCGCGCTGACCGGGCAGCGAGGTCTACATCAGCCGCATCCGAATCAGGAATCAGGCTGTAGGGTGCACCAATAGACGGATCGATATTATCCAGATATTTCCCGCCTATTGGTTCGCGCTCTGTACCATCTATGTAGTTCAGTATTTTTTGCATAAAAATTATAAGGATCCGGTTCGACCGCCGTCGACTGGAATGTTAACCCCATTGATATAGCCTGCTGCAGGTGTTGCGAGAAACGCCACTGCAGCTGCTACCTCTTCAGGGGTTGAAATACGTCCTGCGGGAATTTCCATGACCATGTCACGGGTTATCTCCTCTTCGGTTTTCTTTTGCTTTTCGGCCCGGTCGCGAATGATGGCTTCCAGTCTGCCGGTCATAGACGCTCCTGGCAATACATTATTAACCGTAATACCAAATGGCGCCAGTTCCAGGGACAATGTCTTGGACCAATTGGCTACAGCGCCGCGAATGGTATTAGAAACACCCAGCCCGCGAATTGGCACTTTTACAGAAGTGGAAATAACATTGATGATCCGACCATACCGCTCTGATTTCATACCCGGCACCAAAGCCTGAACGAGATGATGATTGCACAACAAGTGATTGGAGAAAGCAGTTACAAATTCCGCCGTGTCGGCTGATAAGGCTGGGCCTCCGGGAGGACCGCCGGTATTGTTGATCAGGATGTGTACTGGACCTTCAGTGGCCACCAACTGAGCCGTTCTTTTCACTTGTTCAGCATCTGCAAAATCAGCAACCTGAAAACTGTGTTGTTGCCCCTGGTGTGCTGGTAATTCTGTTAACACCTGCTTGAGCTTAGAAGCGTTACGGGCCAATAAAATGACCGTAGCGCCGAGCTCCGCCAACTCTATGGCCGAAGCTCTTCCTATCCCCTGCGTACTGCCGCAAACCAGTGCTCTTTTACCGTTTAGCCGTAAATCCATGATGATAAAGATAGACTGAAAAGTTTTAGATTTACATAGTAAATACGCCAAGAATATGTCTATCCGTCGCCCGTTCAATTTGCAACAATGGATTGCTGAAAACCGACACCTGCTGAAGCCACCGGTTGGCAATAAGAACCTGTATGCCGATGCCGGCGACTACATTGTCATGATCGTAGCTGGCCCCAATGCCCGTAAAGACTATCACTACAATGAAACGGAAGAATTGTACTATCAATTGGAAGGCAGTATCACGGTTAATATCCAGGAAGATGGTAAAGCGGTCGCTATTCCTTTGAATGCCGGCGACATGTTTCTCCTTCCCGCCCGAGTACCGCATTCACCGAGTCGCACGCCCAACTCCATTGGATTGGTCATTGAATGCAAGCGCAAATCAAATGAAGATGACGGTCTGATGTGGTTCTGTGAGGCCTGCAACCACCCGCTCCACGAATACAAATTCCATCTTGAGAACATCGAAAAGGACTTCTTGCCCAGGTTCCGGGAATTTTATGGCTCTGTCGAATTGCGGACCTGTAAAAAGTGCGGCACGATCATGGAATCAGATCCCCGGTTTGTTTAAGCTCATGTCGATTGCAGAACTTCAGCAAAAGCTGATTACACGTCACCAGGACTTTACAGACCGCATCCTGGGAATTCCCCAAGCCCGGCTCGTTCAGGCCGACCCAGGGAAATGGAATGCGATTCAACTGATGGACCACATCCGAATCAGTGTCAAGCCGGTTCGGCTTGCGTTGCAACTACCTAAGTTCGTGCTTCGGGTTTTTGGCAAAGCCAACCGACCCTCTCGCTCGTATGAAGCCCTGGTGGAACGCTATCAAACCAAGTTACGGGAAGGCGGCAAGGCTCCTGGACGATTTGTTCCTTCTGCGCAATCCGCATCACCTGAACGGATTGCCCGGGAATTGATTGATCTGGTCAAGGGTCTTTCTCAATCGTTGGAGTCATTTACAGAAACAGAACTGGATACCTATTTGTTGCCTCATCCGCTGTTGGGCAAATTGACACTTCGGGAAATGATATACTTTACCATTTACCATGTCGGCCACCACGAGCAGCAATTGAAACCTATCGCCTGACCGGCTGGACCCTTATGAAATTTTCCAACGACCTCTCTTTCGCGCGCCTCATGGATCGCAAAGATCCGCTAAAGTCAATTCGGGCAAAATTCTTCTTCCCGGTGATTAAGAAAAAACCAGGGCTTTATTTCACCGGTAACTCCCTGGGGCTCCAAGCGAAAAGCACTTCCAAATGGATACAGGAAGAGTTGGATGACTGGAGTCGGTTTGCCGTAGAAGGACACTTTCATGCGCGACGCCCCTGGCTATATTATCACAAATTCACCAAGAAAGCCCTGGCCAAAATTACCGGCGCTAAACCAAGCGAAGTGGTTGCCATGAATCAACTGACGGTAAACCTGCACCTGATGCTGACCAGTTTCTACCGACCAACGGAAGACCGCTATGTCATTATTATGGAAGGAGGAGCGTTTTCTTCCGACCAATATGCCATTGAGTCGCAGCTCAGGTTGCATGGAATGGATCCCGCAAAGGCTTTGGTTGAAGTCTTTCCCCGGCCAGGTGAACACACCCTCCGTACGGAAGATATCATTTCAATCATCCGGACACACAGCAACAGGGTTGCGCTGGTATTGTTTGGTGGCGTTCAATATTACTCAGGCCAGTTCTTCAATATGAGTGCCATCACCACTGCCGGTCACGAAGTTGGCGCGTATGTAGGCTTTGACCTTGCCCACGCAATAGGCAATGTACCACTCTCCTTGCACAAAGATCAGGTTGACTTCGCTGTTTGGTGTAGTTACAAATACCTCAATGCCGGACCTGGCGGAATTGCGGGAGCCTTTGTTCACGAAAAGCATGGCCAAAATCCAGAACTGCTCCGGATGGCCGGCTGGTGGGGCCATGAGGAAAACAATCGATTTAAAATGAGGAAGGGATTTATCCCTATGCCTGGTGTCGACGGATGGCAATTATCAAACTTTCCGGTGTTGTCCGGAGCAGCATTGCTGGCTTCCCTGGAAGTGATCGATAAAGTCGGGATGAAAGCCCTCCGCACCAAGAGCCTCCTGCTTACCGGCTACCTGGAATTTTTGTTGTTGCAGATACCCAACCACCAGGATTGGTTTACCATCATCACGCCCACTGATCCGCAACAACGGGGTTGTCAGTTGTCACTGTTGATGCATCGGAAAGGCAAAATGGTCTTCGATCGTCTCGCCAGCGATGGTGTAATCGCCGACTGGCGGGAGCCCGACGTAATCCGCCTGGCACCCGTGCCGTTGTACAATAGTTTTCAGGATGTGTTTGACCTCGCGAAATTGTTTAAGAAAGCCCTCAAATAGACTCAAAATCCATCATTTCGGTCCCTGACCAATGTCATAGTTTGAGCCTCATTTTCTATTGAATTTAACTTATTCAAGCACCGAAATCATGAACAAGAAACTCTCCCGGATTTCTATTGTAGGAGCCGGTCTGGTAGGGTCATTACTGGCCATCTACCTGAAAAAGCGCGGATATGAAGTATCCGTATTTGAGCGTCGCTTCGATATGCGCTCGAATATGCTGGGTGGGGGCCGCTCCATCAATATGGCCCTGAGCAATCGGGGACTTCGTGCATTACATGAAGTTGGGTTGGACAGTCACCTCCGAAAGAATGCCGTTCCCATGAATGGCCGTATGATGCACGATGTCTATGGCAATCTCACGTTTCAGGCCTACGGCAAGCAAGGTCAGTTTATCAATTCAATTTCCCGCAGCGACCTCAACATGTTGTTGATGAATGAAGCGGAGCACCTGGGCGTTAATTTCTTTTTTGAACACAAATGCCTGGAAGTTAATCTGCAAAAGACGGAATTGACATTTCAACATTATGGTGATGTTATTCACCGGCAGTCCGACCTCATCATTGGTGCGGACGGTGCCTTCTCAGCCGTTCGCGGTGCGCTACAGACATCTGATCGCTTCGAATATTCACAGACTTATATTGAACACGGGTACAAGGAACTTCGTATTCCCGCCTCTGACACCGGGGCCTTCCAAATGGAAAAAGAAGCACTTCATATATGGCCCCGCGAAAGTTATATGTTGATCGCTTTGCCCAATCCGGACGCTACCTTTACCTGTACCTTGTTTTTCCCTTTCGAAGGAAGTCCATCCTTTCAGAAGTTAAATTCACCAGAAAAAATACATTCATTTTTTGAGAGCTCCTTTCCGGATGCTACACGATTGATGCCCACGCTGATTGAAGACTTCAGGGACAACCCAACCTCCTCGCTCGTCACTGTGCGGTGCTTCCCATGGCATCGAAATCGAACGTTGTTGATTGGTGACGCTGCCCATGGTATCGTTCCGTTCTATGGTCAGGGGATGAATGCCGGATTTGAAGACTGCCGGGTATTAAACGATCTGCTGAATAGTTATGATGACGATTGGGATCAATTGCTCCCGATGTTTGAAAAACTCCGGAAGCCCAACGCTGATGCCATCGCTCAACTAGCCCTGGATAATTTTGTGGAGATGAGAGACCTGGTTGGTGATCCCGATTTTCTACTGCAAAAGAAAATCGAAGGCAAATTACATCAACAGTATCCGGATCGCTGGATACCGCTCTATAGCATGGTGACGTTCTATGATAATTTGTCGTATGATGATGCCCTTCGTATCGGGAATCAACAAAAAGAGATCATGGCTAAGGTGATGTTAACGCCTTCGATAGAAACAACGTGGGAATCCCTGGATTTCAAAGCAATCGTAGATCAACTCACGACTCAGCGATAAGCTGTTTGTATTGTTCGTAGCGTGTAAGGATATCATGAACATAGTTCACCGGTTCCTCGCATTTGCAGTATCCGGCCAATACCACCGCATCCTGATAATACCTGGGATTGGATTTCTGGCGCAGAAAGGATTCCACATCTTCCCAACGGGCAGGGTTCTTACCGTATTTCTTGGCCAGGTTTCTCGCGTCAATGATGTGTGACAAGCCGGCATTATAGGAAGCAAGTACAAATCGCAACCGCTCGTTGTCATCCTTGACGTATTTGCCCCACAATTGATCCAGGTAGCTAAGGTACCGCACACCTGCGCGAAGGCTTTGGTATGGGTTGAGGCGATCTCTTGCGCCAAATTCTTCTGCCGTTGCCGGCATCAACTGCATCAAGCCGACTGCCCCGGCCCAGCTTTCTGCATCCGGCTGGAAATTGGACTCCTGATAAACCACAGAAGCCAACAGCCGCCAGTCCCAGCCAAGGCGCTTTGCTTCCTTTTTGATTTCTTCGTCATAGGGCGAAATCTTATTGCCCGCCACCGATGAGTACTCACTGCTGATAACAATCTGGGATGAGCGCGGGTTGTTGAAATATTTGGCGTAGATGTTAGCAAACTGATTGGACCGTTTTATTTCTGCCAGCCAGCCATTAACAGCCGCCAGCAGATCAGGGCTGTTTTTCCTCACCGCCCAGGCAATTTGCTGAGGAAGGCTTAGCACCGTGCTCACATCCAGGTTCGGGTAATAGATGGCATTGACCATGCCGATGGTCTGATCAGTTACGGTGTATTGGATCTCACCCATGGCAACTTTTTGAATCAGGGATTCCGTTTCGGCCGTGGCACTGTCTTCACGTATCACGATGTTACCTCCAATTTCGTTGGACAGGTGCTCAAGTCGGTCCTTGAAAGAACTCTCGTTCATCACGTGCACTTCCTTACCGATCAGGTCTACGGGGTTTCTGATAAGCGAGCGCTCTACCCGCGTAGGTGGCATCCGTCGCCAATTGGCGGGTTTTTTTTGCACCAGCACCTGACAGGTATTGAATTGCGAATCGGTAAAAGCAAGGTAATCGGTACGGTCCTTGGTAATGGTTAATGGAAAAGCCAACAAATCCCCCTCGCCTCGATTCAACAGATCAACCGAGCGCTCGATACCACTGATCACCTTGATCTTTAACTTGACTTTCAGGTGTTTTGTGAGGCTTTGCAACAATTCGTATTCATAACCCATGGGTTGCCCACGGTATATGAAGTAACTGATCGAATTGTTGTCAACGATGGCCTGCAGATATCCCCGCGTCTGAATTTGTTGCAAATCCAATTGAACGGCCGGCTCCCGGGTAAACTGACCTGGTCCTCCTTTTTGAGAACAGTCCGTCATAAACAGCGCACAGGCCAACAAAAGAAGGGAAGCCAGTTTTGCCATATATTGAAAGTACTCTAAAAGCGTTAATATTAAAAGTCGTGTTCATCGGGTAAACGATGCTATTTTTAGTGACCATCTGAGAGTTTAATCAGGCATTATGCGCCCAATACTATTATTGATTTTATTATCAGGCTTTCTCACTGCCCGCGGGCAGGAACTTACCTGGCAACCCTGGCAGGAAGGCTACCTGGACATACACCACATCAGCACGGGTAGTGGTAATGCTACGTTCATGGTCTTTCCAGATGGCACCACTTTATTGTTTGATGCGGGTGATGTTGATCGGGTGGCCAGAACCCGCACCCCTAATCCCTTAAAGGCATCACCTCCATTGCCGGCAGACAGCATTACCGCAGGACAAAGTATTGTCAATTATATACGATTCTTTCATCCCCAGACTAAACAACTCGACTTTGGTGTTGTTTCTCATTTTCACAGCGATCATTACGGCAGCCTGAAGACTGGACAACGACTGTCCCGCCAGGGAAATTACCAACTTACCGGAATCACTGAAGTGCATGAATCTATTCCTTTTACTTATTTACTCGACAGAGACTATCCTGATTATAACTTTCCGGTGGACTTGCGCAGCAAGGTTCTTGATAAAGAGGTATTTGCAAACTATCTCATTTTTGTAAACTCCCAGGTGCAGGCGGGAAAGCTGAAGGCTTCGTCGCTCAGGGCCGGAAGCAGCACCCAAATCCGACAACGCATTCACGCAGATAAATATCCCGGATTCAAGGTGAGGAATATCAAGTCAAGCCATTCGCTGTGGACCGGCAAAGACTCACTATCCGTTCGAATCATTCCGGCAACAATCAATGAGAAAGACTATAATGAAAATCCGCTCAGTCTTGCAATCAAGATCACCTATGGACCATTTGACTACTTCACTGGCGGAGACATGACGGGACTCCAGGGATTTGGATTACCAAGTTGGTTTGATACGGAGACCCCCACAGCTGCAGTTGTCGGCGATGTTGATGTCTTATCCATCAATCATCATGGAGTCAGGGATGCTTCAAATCTGGAATTCCTGCATCTCCTGGC
>DNZD01000254.1 GCA_003504855.1 Cytophagales bacterium | reverse complement strand
CATGTCAGTGACCCGAACAATGGCAGCCCCCTCATTATCGGTGTATGAAACATCCGGTGCGGTGTTAAAGTCATTATGGGTTACACTTACATATCCGGCACCAGTCGGGTTGACTGTTGAGTTGATCTCAACCGGACGATAGTTAATATTTGATCCAACCGGAAACAGCCCGTAAAGAGGCGCCACCGTGCTGCTGATTGCAGCTACCGGGAAGTATCTTTTGAAAACTCCTCCATAACAAATACCGGCAGCCCTGGTAAGCGTAGCGCCTGCACCATTGCCTAATTGAAGTGTCTGTCCATTCAGGTTAATGCTACCCGTTGTCATGGTCAACGTGTTGGAGATAGTGACATCGGTGGTCGACGCAAAAGTCAGGGGACCGGCTGTATTCACCGTTACGCTGTTAAAATTCTCACCTGCCGTATTGGTAATGGTCTGCGTGCCCGTACCGGTAAATGAGACGGTGAAGGCACCTGCCAGTGTGGATCCTGTGTTTGTCCAGTCACCCCGCACGGCGATGTTGCCAGCGAGTGTTTTTGTACCCACGCCGCTCAATGTGATGTTATTATAATTGGCAGGCGCAACATTCAGACTTCGGATGGTCTGGGCACCGGTACCATTGAATGTAATGGTGCCCCCGGTAATATTATAAGTTCCCGTAAGTTCTGGCAACGTAACGCCCAGCTTGGCCATACGGAGTTCGCCACCAGTGGCAGTGAAATTACCCGAGCCGGAAATTTGGGTCAGGGTATTGGACTGCATGTCCAGAATCCCTGCGGTTATTCTCAATGTTCTGGCATTGGTGATCTGGATTCCGCCATTGGCAGTGACAGTTCCGTTTGTATTGGTGTTGTTGATGGTAAGGTCATAAAACGTCTCACCACCCGCTGGAGAAGAGATGGTCTGGTTGGCCGCTGTTGCGTTGAATGTTACCGTGCTGGTTTGCGGCAGGAAAGAGCCTCCCAGGTTGTCGACCCAGTTCCCCTTTACATTTATGTTTCTGGTTCCTGTATTGGCGCTGACAGTGGCACCGCTGTTGATGGTAATATTCCCTGCAATATTGGTCGTGGTGGTACCCATCTGCTGAGGTGCACTACCACTAAACAACAGGTTGAAATAGTTACCTGAGCCGGCGGCAGATGCCATGGTTCGGGTAGTAGCACCGCCTGCCCCATACTCTACTGTATTGCCACTCGCCGAAGCATTGAGCACCACGGTATTTGGAAAACTGGCTTGACGGGTATAAACGAGGTAGGCATTGGCAGCATTAATAAAAGTAGACGCACGGTTTGAGATCGATGCCGGGTTCAGAATCTGAATCTTGCCATTGTTAGTTAGTGTAAAGCCATTAAGGTTCAGGACGTTGTTATTGTTCCATTTCAAGTCTGTTCCAGCCAGAACCGTAACGTTACTTAATAATCGCAGCTGGCAATTGCCAGCTGTATTACTGAAAAATCCGGTTCCGCTTAGTGTCTTTCCTGCTGTTAAACCCATCCTCAAGTCACCCGAGCCGTTTCCGTTAACCGTACCGTCCATTTGGAGTGAGTTCAACTGAATGTTTATTCCGTTAACACTGATGGTGAGAACACCACCGGTCAGAATGGTCAGGTTGTTGATTGAAGTCGTTGCTGCGCTGTTCCAAATGACCGTAAAGCCGGTGCAAATAACCACATCATCGGCAGCACCAGGCGCAGAAGCTGCCGCGGCGCCAGCACATTGCAACACACCATCTGTGGACCATGTCGCAGCTGTGCCCCACGATCCGCCGTTATTTCTGGAGTAGTACGTCAGGCCACTTGCAGAAATAGCCTGAATGCACAGAAGTGCCAAAAAAATGGCCTTTAACATCCCATTTCTGGTCATTTTGGCGGGGCCGAGAGAGATGAAAGAATATTCATTCATAGGTGACTGCATCAAAAAGTAAAATTACATAATTCAGCCTTTAATACCATTTCTGAACGGCGCAGAAAGGCCATTAAAGCCAACCTATATTCTGTTAAAGGTGTTCAGGAAACCAACTACCCCTTATAGGGTAAGTAAAAATCAAGATTTTGATCATTCATACACCGGAAATGCCCTTTTGGGCACTTTTTGAAGCCTATTTTGGAGCATGGTCTGCAGCCCAGTCGATTGTTCTCCAATACCGTAAATCGGGTCCGGTAGGGATACATCCCGAAGGCTGGAATGGTATTGCCCCAAAGGCTAAAAACCTCTTTTTTGAAGGCTGCGGCAATGTGCATCAGGCCGGTATCGTGTGCAAAGACAAAATCAGCACCTTTTACAAGACTGGCAGACTGGTTTATGTTGAATTTGCCGCAGGCATTGAAAATACGGGTCCGTTTATTCAGTTCCTTCAGGGTGACCTCTTCACCATCGGTACTTCGGTCAAAGAAAGCAGCAATGGCTTCCCCATTTTCCCGGTCCTCTTTCCCTCCCAACAGAACAATCGGGCGGTTAATTCGGTCACACAACTCAATCATGCGCCTGAGCGGAAGTTTCTTGGTCTCGTGCTGTGCACCAATGGCGTATACAACATAAGCTGCCCGGAATGGCTCGGGAAGCCATCCCACAGGTACCTCGTCCTTTTCGGGAATAAAATAATCCAATCCCAACGCGTCCATCTTCACCCCCAGGGGAAGCACAGTCTCCATGTAGCGGTCTACAATATGAAGGTTGGGAAGTTTGTTGATCTTCAGGTTGACCATCAACCATTTCTCCCAGTTTAGTTTCCGAAAGCTGTAGGAACGCACACCCAGTGATCGCTTGAGGCGTAATGTCCGGAGGTTATGGTGCAGGTCGATAACGTAATCATACTGCTCCTGCTTCAGCGTATGGATGAAATCAGACCACGACTCACCCAAAAGCTGAAGCTTGTCGATATACGGATTTGCTTCCAGCAGCGATTGATATTGCGCCTTGGTGGCATAGTGAAGTTCCACCTGGTCGATCTGGGACTTTAGCGTTCGAACCACCGGCGTTGTCAAAACGATATCACCAATTGATGAAAACCGAAGAAGAAGAATTTTCATGATGCTTGACAAAGGTATTAAATCGATTGATTTGCCCGGGCATCATCCGCAGTGGGTGATTTTGCAGTAGCTATCATGAGCGAGATACATTTTCTAACTTTAGTGATTAAATTCATGCATTATGAAATACTGGTTGCTAAAGACAGAGCCTGATACTTTTTCCTGGGGAGATCTGGTAAAAGATAAAAAGGCGGTGTGGGATGGCGTGAGGAATTTTCAGGCACGCAAAAACCTGCAGGCGATGGAGTTGGGCGATCAGGCCTTTATTTACCACACGGGAGATGAGAAGGCCGTGGTAGGGATCGCTCAGGTAAGCAAAGCCGGATACCCCGAGCCCAAGGATGCCGCCTGGACGGCCGTAGATCTCATTCCCGTAAAGGCACTGAAAAAACCGGTACCCTTGTCCGCGATAAAACAGGACAAAAAATTGAAGACCATGGTATTGGTTAAGGCTGCCCGCCTTTCCGTGCAACCGGTAAGTCAGGAAGAATTTGAATACATCATAGAACTGAGTAAGTCTTGAGCCGGATTTTATCCTTATTCATGTTGGTGATGACGGCCAGTTTCTGTACGTCTGCTCAAATTAGTCAGCCTGGTCGTTTTGAAATAGATGCTAAGTTCACCGACAACGGGGTCCACCTGATCCCGCTCCGCGAGGAAGGGCTGGTCCTGGTGCATCAACTTAATAAGTTTGATAAGGGTAAAAGAAAATGGCAGTTGCAGTTTTTGGATACGCTGCTGACCGAAAAATGGACCAAAGAGATTGACCTCGATAACCGGCTTGAGCTGGTCGGGTTTGAACACACCGCCCATCATGTGTACCTTTTGTATCGGGAAGGGTCCAACGTCACGCATAATTTTCAAATGCTCATCGTGGACTTTGCCAATCAGGCATACACGCACCACAACATCCGGTTTGAGTTGACCTTTCGAATGACCCACTTTACCGTAGCGGGTAATACTGCCATCTTTGGAGGTTATATCGTGAATGAACCGGTCATCCTCCTCTTTGATTCGTCCAGCGACAAGCCCAAAGTACTCCCAGGGTTGCTGATGAAGGATATGAGCCTGCTCGATGTCAGGGTCAATCAAAACCACAGTTTCAATGTGGTGCTTTATGAGCGTTCAAAACGGGATGGGCGAAAACTGATTGTCAGGACTTTTGATTCGGATGGCAATCCGCTGGTAGAAGATGAGATCATAATTGACAGCCGGTATGCGATCTTAACGGGCATTACCAGTAGCCTGGAGCAGGACGAAATGATTGTGGTGGGCACCTACGGAGAGCAGGGCAGTAAACAAGCGTTGGGTATATTCTCATCGGTCGTGGATCCATTCCAGGAGCAGGCGGTGCATTACACCGATTTCGCAGCACTCCATCATTTCCTCGATCCGCTGAAGCCCCGGAAGCAGGAGCGCATCAAAGCCAAGGCCCAACTCCTGCGTTCACAGGGAAAGATCCCGGACTACAGAACCTTTTTAAATCCCTATCGGATAGAGGAGCGCCCGAAAGGATTTTATGTCATGGCTGAACAATACTTCTCTTCCAGCCATGGGAGTCCGTATTCTTCACCCTATGCTAGCGCCAATCCTTATGTTTTTAATAATCCGTATTCGATGTACTCGTATCCGGTGAACCGGGTTTACAGTCCTTTCTACAATGACCCGTATTTTTCGAACAGCAGACACTCGGATGTACGGATGGTTCAAACGGTGGTTATTGAGTTGAATGAGCAAGGGGTCATTACCAAAGACACAAGCCTGAAACTTGACGATATCCGCCAACCCAGTATCGATCAGGTATCTGATTTCGCCTTAGTTCGCGACAGCGTGGTGATGATGTACAAGAAAGAATCCTCCATTGTTCACAGCGAGGAGGCCGGTGAGGAAGGAGAAAAGCCGACCATTCACACCACACCTATCCGGCTGATGAGCCCGCAGGACATTCTGCGGAATGAGAATGAAGCAGAAGGGGCCCTGAGACATTGGTATGGCCATTCTTTTTATTTATGGGGATTTCAAACCATCCGCAACACCACCAATACGGAGGAACCTACCCGGAGGGTATACTACATCAACAAAGTGCAGGTAAAATAGCCTTGCAAATTTGATATGGGAAGGCAAGTCGGGCCACGGCAAATAACCCTTATATTTGTCCAGCCTTGGCAATGCAGAAGAAACTCATCCTCGATTCGGATATTCTTACCGTCACCCTGGACCGCCTTTGTCAGGAATTAATCGAGAATCACGGCAATTTTGAACAAACGGTTTTGTTGGGTATGCAACCCCGGGGAATTTTTCTGGCCGATTGGATTCAGGAAAAACTAGCGTCCCTGGTGGGTCACGAAATTCCACTCGGCTACCTCGATGCCACCTTCCACCGCGACGACTTCCGCCGGCGGGAGATTCCGGCCAAGGCAAGTGAAACCCGCGTGCCTTTTCTGATAGAGAATAAGAAAGTTGTATTGATTGATGATGTGCTCTATACCGGTCGCACGGTACGCGCCGCCCTTGACGCCATGATCGCTTTTGGCCGGCCGGAAAAGGTAGAATTGCTCGTGCTGATTGATCGCAAGCATACCCGCGAACTTCCCATTTCAGCTGACTATGTAGGACAGCAGGTCAATACACTCGACAGTCAGCGCGTGCTGGTGGAGTTGAACGAAACGCGCAAACACAATAAAATCTGGTTAGTCAACAAAGACTGAATTTATGTCGAAGCTGAGTCAGCCGCACCTTCTGGGAATTAAGAACATCACCGGCGATGACATTGAATTGATTTTCGAAACAGCCGACAACTTCAAAGAGGTCATTAACCGTCCCATCAAGAAAGTGCCTTCGCTGCGGGATGTCACCATCGCGAATGTTTTTTTTGAAAACTCGACACGCACCCGGCTTTCCTTTGAACTGGCCCAGAAGCGATTATCGGCCGACGTAATCAATTTTTCCGCGTCAACCAGCTCGGTGAAAAAGGGTGAAACGTTGCTGGATACGGTGAACAACATCCTGGCCATGAAAGTGGACATGATCGTGATGCGACACGCGAGTGTGGGTGCTCCACACTATTTGTCACGCCACATCAAAGCCAACATCATCAATGCAGGCGATGGCACGCATGAACATCCCACCCAGGCGTTGCTGGATGCTTTCTCGATCCGGGAGAAACTCAAATCCGTGCGTGGAAAGAAAATTGCCATCATCGGAGACATTCTGCACTCCCGGGTAGCGCTGTCCAATATTTTTGCCCTGCAAAAACTTGGAGCAGACGTACTGGTATGCGGACCTCCCACCCTGCTACCGCGACACATTGCCCAACTGGGTGTAAAAGTTGAGTGGGATCTAAAAAAAGCCCTCGCCTGGTGCGATGTCGCCAACGTCTTGCGCATCCAACTGGAGCGACAACAGATTAAATACTTTCCGTCGCTAAGGGAATATGCCATGTATTACGGCATCACCAAGAAACTGCTGGACAGTCTGGAGAAGCCCATTGTCCTGATGCACCCGGGTCCCATTAACCGCGGTGTGGAGCTGAGCAGCGACGCAGCAGACTCACATCACTCCATTATACTCGATCAGGTTGAAAACGGTGTGGCGGTGCGCATGGCCGTTATGTATTTGCTGGCAGGCGCCGCCTGATTTCGGCTAACAATCGTTCGGAGCACTTGCCCTTTTTTGTACCTTGCCTCTTCAAGCAGCCTGTATGATCTATAATTCTATCGTGGAAACCATTGGCAATACGCCCATGGTTCGTCTCAACAAAATTGGTAAAGATCTCCCCGGCACCATCCTGGTCAAGGTTGAGTACTTTAATCCGGGTAACTCCACGAAAGATCGCATGGCCCTCAAGATGGTAGAGGATGCCGAAAAAGCAGGTCTTTTGAAACCGGGCGGCACGATCATCGAAGGTACTTCCGGAAACACAGGTATGGGGTTGGCACTGGCCGCCATCGCCAAAGGCTATCGCTGCATTTTCACTATGGCCGACAAGCAGTCGCAGGAAAAAATAAACATATTGAAGGCTGTTGGGGCTGAGGTGATTGTTTGCCCCACCAACGTTGAGCCGGAAGACCCCCGCTCCTATTACTCCGTTGCCCGCAAGCTGAACGCGGATATTCCCAATTCCTATTATCCCAATCAATACGATAACCTCTCTAACACGGCTGCACATTTCGAGACCACCGGACCTGAGATCTGGAAGCAAAGCGGCGGCAAGATTACCCATTATGTAGCTACTGTCGGCACTGGTGGATCGATGTGCGGTACCGCACGTTTTCTGAAACAGCAAAATAAAACCATGAAAGCCATTGGTATTGATACCTATGGATCCGTTTTTAAGAAGTACAAGGAAACCGGTGTCTTTGATCGGAACGAAATCTATCCTTACCTCACAGAAGGTTTTGGTGAGGATATCCTTCCCAAGAACGTCGACTTTGGTGCGATTGATCAGTTCATCAAGGTAAGCGATAAAGACGGTGCCATTATGGCCCGGCGGCTTTCGCGTGAAGAAGGTCTCTTTGTTGGCTGGAGCAGTGGCTCAGCGATGCATGGCGCTCTCGAGTATGCCCGAGAACACCTGAAGGCAGGCGATGTGATGGTGGTGCTGTTACCGGATCATGGTACCCGCTACCTCAACAAAGTATACAATGACAACTGGATGAAAGACCATGGATTCCTGGAGGAGCGATCATTTGGCTCGGCACGGGACATTCTGCGCCGACGCGTAGGCAATACACCCCTGTTTACCATTCAGAAAAATTCCAACATTGGAGAGGCCATCCGCATCATGAACCAGCAAGGAATCGATCAGGTGCCCGTTGTAGATGGAAATGAGTTTGTAGGGAGTATTTCAGCCAGTAACCTGCTCGAGAAAATCATCGAAGATCCTCACGCCAAAGATGCTGCCGTTGGTGCGCTGATGGACAAGCCCATGCAGTTTGTTTCGGTTGACACTACGCTGGATGTATTATCCTCTATGCTCAATAAAAACAACAAGGCCCTCCTGGTGCGTGACGATACTCACCTGGTGCATATCATTACCCAACACGACATCCTCAAAGCCATGACGGCATAAAAAAAGGGCCGCTTTCAGCGGCCCTTTTTGATTTTACCTGATGATTTAGTGTTTAACGATCTCCACTTCAATCCGGTCGTTGTAGTTGGCATACACACTCGTGGGGGGATAAATCATCATTTTACCGCCCTCGCCTTTTGTCAGGATACGCTCCACTTCAATGCCCTGCGACACCAGGTACCGGCGGGCCGCCTCAGCGCGGAGTTCCGTAAGTTCTTTGGCTGTGGCATTCTTCTTTTCGTTGCGCGGGTCGCTGGCGAAGTACTTATCGCTCGTGCCCAACGTAATGATATCGCGTGACTCCATACCATTGCAATGACCGTGGATGCGGACTTTATAATTCTTGTTTTCTTTCATCAGGTCTACCAGGCCATCCATTTCTGCCTGAAATTTCTCCTGCATCACAACCGAATTGCGATAAAAGCTCACGTTGTTGAATTCGATGTAATCACCCCGCTTCGCCCGCTCGAGGGTAATGGGGATGATGAATTCGCCATCGGGGCCGTTGCCGGACGATGAAGGCAGTGGGTCTTTGTAGCTGATTTGAGTTTCCCAGGTCTTATAGCCCGGAGCGATGGTAGTAATAAAGTAGACGCCGGCGGCGTTGCGGGGTGCCGCAAGGTCAATTACCTCATTGGCCTTGAACGCCTGATACTGGGTTGCCTTTAATGATTCTGACAAGTGAACTTCACCGCGCACTTCCGTCCCGGTTGCTTCATTAACAAATTTGAATTCAAAGAACTTACCCTTGGCCACCTTCTTGGCGACAGGCTTGATGATGGTTGACGAGTCCACTTTGGGCTGCTCCACCACCGGCTTTACGTCTTCGATAATTGGTTTTACATCCTCTATGACCGGCTTTGGCTCCTCAATGGGTTTCTTCTCTTCGACGACCGGCTTTTCAACGACCGGTGGCTTTTCATTGATGACGGGTGCTTCTTCTCCCAATCTGCCATAGAATACCCAGGCATCTTTGAACTCTGTTTCTGCTTTCATCTTGATGCAAAAGGCAAATGCCTTTCGCTTCTCCGGAGACTGAAGCAGGTAGACATAGTAGAGTTTGCGGTTGGTGTTAATCGCGTACTGGGCATTGAAGCCCATTCGGCTGGCCTTGGCGGTAAATCGCACCGCATTTTCCTTCCGGGCGAAAGCGCCAATGGTTACATAGTATTCGTCATTGATTTGAGCCTGCACATAATCCGTCAGGAGCACCAGGGCTACTACCAGTACAATTCTGGGAACAAACTTCATAGGGGTTATTATTTCATTCACCCCGAAGGTAATAAATTATCAATTCCCTTTGTCCAGGGTGGACAACACAAAATGAAGATAGACAGGTATCGCTACTTGACGATCTCAATTTCCACGCGGACATTGGCTTCGGCACGGTCATCATCTACCGGGAACAAAGGCTTCTTGCCTCCCCAGGCCTTGATGCTCATGCGGCCTTTATCAATCCCGGAGGCGATCAGGTAGTCCCGGATTTGCTCGGCCCTGAGCTGAGAAAGTTCTTTGGCTGAGCCATAGTCTTCAATGGTGTTCTTGAGAGAGAAGAAATCCGTGCTCTCATCCGTACGGCGGATAATCTTACCGGGGTCATTTCCATTGGTATGACCGTGAATACGGATTACTTGTTTTGGGTTTTCCTTCAGCATCATCAGCAACTGATCAATGGCAAACTTAGACTCCGGTCGGAGCACCGATGCATCCCGGTAAAAATAGATGTAGTCAAGTTTCTCCATGGTTCCCTTCTTCGTTGCCATGATTTTCTTGGCTACCTCAGCTTTGATCTTTTCCTCGGCAGCACGCGCCGAATCTTCAGGGGATGGCTTCTTTGGCTTCACCACCTCCACAACCTTAGGCTCTTCAATAACGGGCTTAGGTTGCTCAATAACCGGTTCGGGCTTGGGTTGCTCAATAACAGGTGGTGCAGGATTGCGGTTAAATACCCAGGCATCGCGGAACACACTGCCTTGCAACTTTTTGGTTTGCTCAATAACAGCATCATGGTCATTGGTTTCCTGCACGACCACGTAAAACAGATTCTTCTCTTCGTTGCGCTGAATGACTGGCTTGAAATTCTTGGACCTGACAAACTTCAGAAATTTGTTAGCGTTCGCTTCAACAGAAAACGCACCAACAACAATAGCGTATTGAGGTGTTTGGGCTTGCGCATGGTAAGTGATCAGGCTTAGTGAAACACCACATGCCAGCAAAAAATTCTTCATGGCCAGTTTACATTTAAGAATAGACGATACAAGTATAGGTCCAGTAGTGCTATAAAATTATTCAATTTCAGGGTAAATATTACATTAATGCCCACGATTAGTGCGAAATGACATCAAAAGTGCGGTTAATGGTCTCGCCCGATTCATCCACCAAAGTCAGGGTATGTCTGCCTAACGGTGGTGAGGCGCTCAACCGGTGCATTCCTTTAGTCATTCCTATGTACCGACCATCCATATGCCAGTACAGATTAACGTCTGCCTGGCGATGCGTTGCCTCCCAAACTACTTCACTCTTTGCTCCATCCATCAGCACAGGAATAAATATCTGTGCATTGGGTTTGGGATAGATCAAATCCATCACTGGGGTAGACGCCGGATCCTGGCAATCCTTTCGATAAGGAGGTAAGGATCGATACGACAAATTCTTGGACCTGAAATAGTACTCCTGAATGGGCGGCAGTATAAACCACGGCAAATCAACCACATTGGCTAACGACTCACATTGGTCATGAACCCGATAACGCTTGTCACGGGTAAGATGAACCAGCTTGTGATAGGAACATACCCCTGTGCCAAGACCTGATTCCTGAACACGTACGGTATCAATTTGATCACATACTGATGAAGCCCGCTGACCACTCAATGAACAAACAGCTACCTCCCGCATTTCGCCGTTGGGTTCATCAAACCAACCGGTCGCAGGCAACAGGCCAGCGACCGAAAACAGCAATGGTGATGCCGCTTCAGTTCCGGTAAGTCCAGGCCGGCCTTCTCCGGTGGCATTGCCTACCCACACGCCGATAACATACTTCGGGGTGATGCCAATGGCCCAACCGTCGCGAAAGCCAAAACTGGTACCGGTCTTCCAGGCCATCTTTCTTGAACTTTGAAAATGTCGCCAACCCGTCTCTTCACCGGGGCGGTATAATTCACGAAGCGCATCCAGGGTGAGCCACCACGATGATGCTTGTAGCCGCGTTCCTTTTTCGGGTGGCGAAGTTGCCCACATCGAATCTTTCCAGGTAAGCGGATGAATATCGGTGGATGCATAACGGGCCGCACCCGGTCTGCTGAAGTAACGGTTCAATACGCGTGTGGAGGATGCATACATACCGGTAACATCCCAAAGGGTTGCCTCAGCACCACCCAACACCAGTGTAAGTCCGTAGTTATCCGCCGATCTCGACAGGGTTGTCATACCCAGCTGTTGGAGAAAATGATGAAACTTTTCATAGCGATAGTCTTTCAACTCATGCACCGCCGGAATATTCAAAGAACGAATAAGCGCCTGATCTGCCGGCACAGCACCATCATACTGAAGTGAGAAGTTACGAGGCGTAAACCCACCGATCAGGGTGGGGATATCGGGTTGCAGGGTGCGCGGCAACATCCTTCCCTCATCAAGCATTGCAGCATAAAGAAAAGGCTTGAGTATGCTGCCGGTGCTCCGGGGTGCATTGATGATGTCAACTTGTTCCTGGTGCCCAGGTCTCCTGGTGTTTCCTACATAGGCCAATACCTCACCGCTCTCCACCTCTACCACGACGGCTGCACCATTAAATACGCGGATGGCACTGAGTTGCTCCACGCGTTCATCAACGACTGCTTCAACCTGCAACTGCAACTCGCGATCAATCGATGATTGCACTCGCTGACCCTCTTTTCCCCCGGCGATTACACGGTCCAGTAAATGCCGCGCAATCCTGGGCAAGGGTAATGGCTTATCCGGAATGGGTTCTGCAAGCGCCAACTGGTAACTCATGGCATCAAAGCGGCCATCTTCGAATAGTTTTTTCAACAGCGCATTTCGTTTTGCGGTAAGCAAGTCCCGGTTACGGGCCAGATGAAGTAATCCAGGGTTGTTGGGCAAGACAGCCAGCAACGAAGCCTCTGCCCATGAAAGTGCTTCAGGTGCACGCCCCATCCATCGCCAGCTTGCGGCTTCGAGGCCTACCACGTTTCCTCCAAAGGGAGCATGGGCCGCGTACAGCGACAGGATTTGCTCCTTGGAATAGCGAAACTCCAGGCGGGTGGCCAGCACAGCTTCACGCATTTTTTGAAAGACGGTTCGCGGTGGATTATGTAAAGACAACCGGATGACCTGCATAGAAAGGGTGCTTCCTCCGCTGATGACCTTTCCTGCATTCCAGTTTTGTCGAAGTGCCCGTGCGATGGCCAAGGGATCGAAGCCCGGGTGCCACCAGAATCGCTTGTCTTCATAGGTGGTGATGGCTACGGAAAACTTTTCGTTTACCTTATTCTGCTCGGGGAACCGCCACTGCCCATCCGGGGCAATGACTGAGGATAACAGATGACCCCGCTTGTCCAGCAGGACAGTACTATACGCAGACGAGAAAAGTGGGTCCGGGAGGGAGAAAAAATAAATGAGCAGCAATGCGACGAGCGTAGCTGATATCAGCCACCGTCGCATCCGTTTCATGGCATCCGGTTGGCGTGGCGCGACGCCAACTTCCAACGATGACCGTCGCGCACATACACCTCCGTGTACCGAAGATCAAGCGCAAAGGGAGTTCCCTGATTGAGACCTTCAAATTTACCGGTGCCTACGACGACGGCTGAGGCGGCATAAACCCGTGCAGTTGCCTGATGAATGGTGATCTTTTGATAATTCAACTTGCCCGATTTCAAATCATCAATGATTTCCTGCCGTGTCTCTGTCCATCCGTTGGAATGAACAAACTGCAGGCGACTATCGAAATTGACGAGCATGGAATCATAGTTTTTGCCAGTCAACCAATCGAATTTCCGCTTTGACAGATTTAGAATTTGCTCTTCCGTTTTGTCGGCCTGTGCAAAAGCAGTTACGCTGGTCAGCGCACATAAGAATGAAAACAGGTATTTCATGAGGTCGCTATTTGCCTTGTAGTGCCAACTCAGCGTCGGGACGCGATTCATCCGTAAGCGCTACCTTGTTGCGTTCCTGACGCACAATCCGATCGTAGAGCGAAATGTTGCGATCAAACAAGAAGCGCAAAAAGAGCTTCGTCCAGGATGTATGATATTTCAGGCTATCATAGTATTCGGAGGCATCCTTTTTCAATTCCGGCAGCTTGTTCCAGGGCACTGAAGGAAAGTCATGGTGTTCGTTGTGATAACCCACGTTGAAGGCAACGGCATTGAGCGGGCCATAGTAGCTGTAGGTCTCCTGATTTTCGTCGAGGGTGAGGTAGTGTTCCTGAATCCACCGTGCGCCGAGGGGATGCAATCCCACGGAAAAGAAGAAGCTCAGCAACATAAATACAAAAGCCTTCGGGCCGATAAACACCCAGATCGCTACGTTAAAAGCAATCTGTGCAACCCAGTTGGCTACGATCCAGGCATCCACGGGTTTGATTTCACGCAAGCGCGCGACCCGAATGGCTTGAAATATCGGGAACACCAGGAGCCAAAGGGCTTTGCCGATGGTGGAGTTATTGATCAGTTTGGCTTCCCAATGATCTGGCAGGTCACCGTCCAGTTCATGCACGCCTTGAAAAGAGTGGTGCTTGATGTGATAACGCACGAATGAAATAGCACTGGGCAGGATATGTGGCATGTTGGCCAAAATGGCTGCCGACAGGTTCATCCAACGTTTCTTAAACAGGAGGTGATGTGAGCATTCGTGGATCATGACGAAAAGTGCATGATTGGCAAATGCGCCACCCAGATAAGCAGCCAGTAACACCATCCACCAGGGGGCATCACGCAGCAACCATCCACCCCCTACCATACCACCGACCAAGCCAAGAATAACCAGGAAAGTAGCGGGGGTCTTCACCATCAGTTTTTTTACTTCCGGATGGCGGGACATAATCTCGCGGGTACGCCCACGATGGGGTTCAGGTGCGGTAGAGAAATGAAAGTCTTTTGTCATGGCGGCGAAATAAAAGTCAAAGGTAGAAAGTTTTGGGGAGCTGTGCCTTTAATAACAATCAGGGATTGGATTTGGTTACTTCTACCACCTGGCCGCGCGTACGGGCAAATATCGTCCGGTCGTACATCGCTTCGCAACTCACTGCCGGCAGGTAATAGCTTCCGGCGTATGTGGCGGTGAGCATCACCCTGAAACTCTTGGTTTGGCCGGCCGCGAGATCAAAATAGGTGTACACCCGGTCATCGCGGATATCCTGATACGTGGCCTCTTCTTTGGCCATTGCTTCTTCGTCTCCG
>DNZD01000387.1 GCA_003504855.1 Cytophagales bacterium | reverse complement strand
GAAGGTGGGCAGATGGTCGAAGGATATAATAACCGCATTGCACTCGTTGGCCCCCCGGCCGTGGAATATGTAGTCCGTGAGACCAGCGGCGCAGAAGTTGCCCGCGTCACCACAGACTCCACCGGGTTTGCCATCTTCATGCTCTCAGCAAAATCAGGTCAGTCCTATTCGGCGGAAGCCGGAGGAAAAACCTTTGCGCTGCCGGCAAACACTAATACAGGAGTTGGCGTTCGGCTGGAAGTCACCAGCCAATGTGATCTTGTACTAACAATCCCGCGGGAATCCAGTCTGAGCAAGAAAGACCTCTTTGCCGTTGTTCTTAACCGCGGTGCGATGGTCGTGCGACAGCGGATCAAAGGCAATGATGAAGAAACCCGGCTCAATGTGCCCTATCCAAATCGCGGCGAATCATTCCATCAACTTTTTGTGTTCACAGCTGATGGTCAGGTAGTGGCGGAGCGGGTATTCATTCCCAATCCGGTCAGCACGCTGCAGGTAAAATTGCAGGTGCCTGCTGAAGTGAAACAACGCGACAAGATTTCCAGCAGTTGGGAATTGGTGGATGCATCGGGTAATCCGGTAGAAGCCACGGCGTCCGTGACCGTGGTCAACGACGGGCTGTTCCCCGGCAGTTCATTGCTGCGCAACCTTACCTGGACAGATCTTCCTGCTTTGTCTGAACGCGCAGAGCGATTTGGTACCGCCGTGGAATCCAATGTGAATGACTTTCTCATTACCCAAAAATGGCAACGCATCAATTGGGAGAATGTACTGAAAGAAAAATCACCTGCTGGCAATTATGCTTTCCAAAGTGAAGCCAAACTCAAAGGCATGGTCATTTCTCCCACCAAAGGAACTCCACCTCCTGACTCGACCGTTATCATCTCCTATCTGCATGGCAACAACGTGGGCTTTGAAGCATATACCCGGAACGGACAATTTGAAGTGCCATTTGTGTTTGACTTTTGGGGCGATGACAAGGTGTTCTGTACCCTGCAAAGTCGTGGCCGCAATGTAGACCGCAGCTATAACATCACCATTCCCAAAGATACCATCTCCATTACGGCCCGTTGGGAGACAACCGAGTTGAATAAGCCATCGGTATATGGTGATTATGCCCTGAGCAAAGAGCTCGTAACCAAGTCATACGCCTTCTTCGGAACGAATCAACAACAGGTGTCTCTTCGCGACAAGAGCCCCAACGCACCGATTGAAGAAGAATTCAATGGCGCTGATCAATCGGTGAATGTCGCCGACTACGTTGTGTTTCCTAAAATGGAAGATCTGCTCCGCGAGATTGTTCCCTTTGCCGGCTACCGGAAGCGCGGTACGGAAGAGTCCGTACGCATATCTTATCGCTGGGAAGGACAAACCCGTACCTACAGAGACGATCCGCTCTATGTTATCGATGGGATCCTCACCAAAAACACCACCTACTTCTGTGCACTGAAGCCCGAGGACATCGTCACCATCAAGGTGATCAATAACCCGAATAAACTTGCCCAGTTAAGTCGGTTGGGAGAAAACGGTGTGATCTTCGTAGAGACACGCAAACGCGACCGGACCAGCCGCGAATTGGAGCCAACCTTGTTTCCCGTGATTGGCTTGAGCAAGCAAGCCCTGCCATTTGTTGTGCAGTACAATGAGAACAGCCTGGGTCGCCGGCTCCCGGACCTCCGATCCACCCTGTTGTGGAATCCGATGGAGCGCAATGACATTAACGGCCGGGCGTCCGATGTATTTTTTGCATCGGATGATGTGGGCACGGTACGGGTACTCGTGCGGGGTATCACAACCGATGGCCGCCCCTTCTACACCGAGGCAACTGTGAAAGTCGCATTTAACGCTTCGCCCAAATAACGACCGGGTTTTTTGGCCCTGGCGTTTTGTGAAACATTCAAACTTTAGGCATATTTGCAGCCCTCTTGGGAAAAAGCCAAACGTGGCCTCCTGAACGGGAAATGCACAAGCCAAAGTGGCGGAACTGGTAGACGCGCACGACTCAAAATCGTGTATCTTCGGATGTGCGGGTTCGATTCCCGCCTTTGGTACTAAATCCTATTTCTTACTTCATCTCAGGCCTTATGAAAATCGCCAAGCATAGCGTTGCAGCCATTCATTATACCCTCACCGACAATACCGGAAAAGTATTGGACAGCAGTGCGGGTCGTGATCCCTTGTATTACCTCCATGGCGAGGGAAACCTGATTCCCGGTATGGAAGAGGGATTGGAAGGACAGGAAATTGGCAAGAAACTAAAGCTTAAAATCAGCCCTGAAAAAGGATACGGTGTGCGCGATGAAAAACTCATACAGAAGCTGCCCCGTACAGCTTTTGGTGGAGAGCGCGTTGAAAAAGGAATGCAATTTCAGGCCAATAATGGCATGGTCGTTACCGTGACTGAGGTATCCCTTGATCAGGTCACCGTTGACGCTAACCACGCTTTGGCTGGTGTTGAACTTAATTTCGACGTGGAAGTGATGGAAGTGCGTGCTGCAACCTCTGATGAAATCGCACACGGCCACGTTCACGGCCCAGGTGGTCACCACTAATACCGTTCAGATAAAGAATTGTCCCTTCAACGAAGGGAGTCATCATACCTGACAACTCCATGTTCAGCCCCTGAGCATGGAGTTGCCGTTTCCGGCATTTCCTGTTTTTAACTTTATGAATATTGGCTACTTTGCCCATATCATCAATTGATTTCCCCAACATGCTTATGAAAAAATCCATCACCCTGATCCTGGGTTTAGTCGTTGTCCTTTGCGGACAACTGCGAGCACAGGAGACCTTCCCACGCAATGACGTGAAAGACAGTCGGGCAGAGGCCTGGGCGTTTACCAACGCTACTATCGTCGCGGACCCGCAGACCACACTCACTAACGCCACCCTACTGATCAAGGGCGGTAAGATTGAAGGCGTGGGTAGCGGACTGGCCGTGCCGGCAGGTTATACCACCATCGACCTCAAAGGAAAGTACATCTACCCTTCCATGATCGATGCCTATACCAACTACGGTATTCCTGAACTGGAGCGTGGCCGAGGTGGCAATGCCTTTGGTGGTGTTGAACAAATTGAACCCCGAAACAAAGGTGCGTACAATGCCAATCAGGCGATTCGCTCCTTCTACCATGCTGCTGATGAATTTACCATCAACGCCAAAGTGGCTGATGAGTGGCGCAAAGCCGGCTTCGGATCTGTACTCACTTTCAAACCAGATGGTTTCGCCCGCGGGACATCTGCTTTCGTCACATTGGGTGAAGTCAATGAAAATACATCCCTATTGAAGGGACGTACGGCTGCCCATTATTCATTTAACCGGGGAACTTCCACCCAGAACTATCCGCGTTCCATGATGGGTTATGTGGCACTGTTGCGTCAGACCTACATGGATGCCGATTGGTTCGGAAGTCAAAACCCGCGCCCCTTCGCAGATCAAGCCCTCGAAGCATGGATTCAAAACCAGAAACTTCCACAGATCTTTGAAGGCACCAACTGGGGCGATGTGCTTCGCGCTGATAAATTAGGCGATGAATTTGGCGTACAATATATCATCAAAGGAGGCGGCGATGAGTACAAACGCATCGAAGAAATCAAAGGCACAAAAGCAACGCTGATCATCCCCGTAAGTTATCCTGACGCTAATGACGTGGACGATCCATTCGACGCTGTACGCGTCTCCCTCGCTGACATGAAGCATTGGGAACTGGCACCCACCAACCTGGCCACCCTGGAGAAAAACGGCGTGAACTTCGTGATCACCTCCAACGGCCTGAAAAAAGTAAGCGACTTCCTGCCCAACATCCGAAAGGCCATTGAAAATGGACTTAGCGAGACCGCGGCCTTGAAAGCAGTGACTACGGGACCTGCCACGCTGCTGAATGTAGCCGACAAAGTAGGATCCCTGAAGAAGGGTATGCTGGCAAACTTTATCATTGCCTCAGGCAAACTGTTCGATGAAAAGACGACCATTTATCAAAACTGGGTTCAGGGTCAGAATTTTTCCATCAAAGCACTGGATATCAAAGATGCTAATGGCAAGTACAGCCTTTCGGTGAAGGGACAATCTTACAACCTGGAGATTTCAGGTGAAGCAGGTGCACCCAAAGCAAAAATCAAGGTGAACGACACCACGTCCATTGACGTCAACCTGACGCTGAGCAATGACCTGGTAAGTATGAATTTCAAACCCGAAAAGAAAAACCCGGGTAGTGTACGGTTGTCCGGATGGACCGGTGACACCTGGAAAGGCAAAGGACAACTTACCGACGGCAGTTGGGTAGATTGGTCTGCAACCCGTACAGGCAATCTCGATGAGAAGCCTGCTGGCGGCAACAAAGGCGGAGCTCCTGCTGACGGCGCCAAGAAAGAAGAACTGGGCAAGGTATACTTCCCCTTCATTGCACATGGCGCTCCAACTTTGCCTGCACAGGAGACCTTGTTGATCAAAAACGCTACGGTATGGACAGGAGAAGCAGAAGGCATCCTCATCAACACCGACGTGTTGCTGAAAGATGGGAAAATCGCCCGCATCGGCAAGAACTTATCTGAACCTGGTGCCAAGGTTATTGATGGCACCGGCAAGCACCTGACTTCCGGAATTATCGATGAGCACTCACACATTGGCGGTGGCGGCAATGACGTGGCTACCAACTCCGGTATGGTGCGCATAGGCGACGTACTGAACTCAGAAGACATCAATATCTATCATGCACTCGCAGGTGGTGTAGTCGCTGTTCAGGTGTTGCACGGATCCGCCAACCCGATCGGCGGACAATCTGCCCTGATCAAATTGCGCTGGGGCGAATCACCCGAGAACCTGAAGATTCAGGGGGCAGATCCCTTCATCAAGTTTGCATTGGGTGAAAACGTGAAGCGCACATCGAACCCGGCATCCATTCGCTTTCCACAAACCCGCATGGGTGTGGAGCAGGTGTATGTAGATGCATTTAACGAAGCCCTCGAGTACCAAAAGGCCTGGAATGCATACAATGCGCTTGCCCCCAAAGATAAAGCTACTGCGCTCAAGCCGCGCCGCGATCTCGCCAACGAGACGATGCTGGAGATTATCAACAAGAAGCGTTTCATCACGTGCCACTCTTATGTGCAGTCTGAAATCAACATGATGATGAAAGTGGCTGAGCAATTCAATTTCCGGATCAATACATTTACACACATCCTGGAAGGTTATAAAGTTGCCGATAAGATGAAGGCCCACGGTGTTGGCGCCTCTACGTTCTCTGACTGGTGGAACTACAAGTGGGAAGTGCGATATGCCATCCCATACAATGCCGCCATCATGCAGCGGGAAGGTGTGCTCACTGCCATCAACTCGGATGACGCCAATATGGGCCGTCGTTTGAACCAGGAAGCAGCCAAGACCATCAAATATGGCAACATGACTGAAGAAGATGCCTGGAAGATGGTGACGCTCAATCCGGCCAAGATGCTCCACCTCGACAACTCGATGGGGTCCATCAAGGTTGGCAAGTCAGCAGACGTGGTGCTGTGGACCTCACACCCCCTGTCAACCTTTGCGCGCGCTGAGAAGACCATCATCGATGGCAAAGTGTATTTTGATATGGATCAGGACAAGGCACGCAATAAAGAGATCGAACTTGAGCGCGCACGTCTGATTCAGAAAATGAAAAACGCCAAGAAGGGCGGTGCACCGGTTACCCGCGGCGGTTCGCGCATGCAGGCTGAGTACCATTGCGAAGATGAGTACGAAGAAACCAGTGAGCAGAAATAATCAACGATCCAAAATCGCAAAGACATGAAAAAGATATTCCTCTCCACACTCCTCCTGTTCGCCGTGTCGACCGGGATGATGGCCCAACAACCCGTACCGGCACCGGAGCAGACTAAAAAGATCGCCCTTACCGGCGGCATCGCTCACCTTGGCAATGGTCAGGTGATACAGAATTCCGTGATCG
>DNZD01000326.1 GCA_003504855.1 Cytophagales bacterium | reverse complement strand
TCATGGCCTCATAGGCCGTGAGAATGCCATTGTCATTGCTTTGGAGGTCTACTGCCTGCTCCTCCTTGTTGGGGTCCGGAGCACCTGCCAAAATGAGTCCTGAACGAAGCAATGGATTGTTCTTTGCATTGTCCAGGTCAACCCCCATAGCAGATCCTGCCGATTGCGTATCGGCCAGGAAATAGCCATGGGTAGCGATGTGCATCAGGGTTGGACCTTTCACCGCCTTGATGTTTGCTTCAGTGGCTACCCGTTGTTCACGTTGCACTACGGTGTAACCAGCGGTCTTTAGTATTTTTGCTACACCATCAATTTCAACCTTGGTACCAGGTAATGCGGGTGCAGCTCCGCCAAAATCCGGAAAGCCCAAAACAAACGCATCCTTCCTGGCGGAAGCTTTTCTGGTCTTGATCGCAAGCATGTCTTTCGAATTGCCGATGGTGACGATATCAAACCGGTTCTCGAGATAATCACCCTCGGGCTTGCGCAGGGTATTTATGTTCAACTGATTGTATACCCCGTCCGGTGAAACATACAACATTTTCTTACCCGCGACGAGCGGGTCAATCTTCGACCAGAATTGCTCATAGGAAAACTGATCCGGGATGCGCTGCAGAATGGCATTCTTGTAGTATTTGGCATAACGGGTTTCCAGCATGGCACCTTCTGTCAACACCACCGACTTCGGCACGGCAGTTCCCTTGGCGATCACCAGCACCAGGTATTTGGACTGGTCTGTGAAGTCCTTATCAAATCCACGCACCCGGATGATCTCAACTACTGCCTCTGTTTCCCCGAGTACAGCAGCTATCTGCTGAAACGACGTCTTCTCGGCACCATAAGCTTTAGAGAAATCTGATGAACGTGACGACAAGCTGCGTTCGGTAGCATTGGCCTGCTTCTCCAATGCGGACAGATCAATATGCTGCTGCTTAAGTTCTTCTTTCGAAAGCGCATAGTACCGCGCCAGCGCCTCCTTCTGACCAATCCAGCTAACGTAATCATTAATTAGTTCAGCATTGCCGCTGGACAAAATGGCCTTCTTGATTTTGTTGGTCGAGTTCAGCAACAGTGCCTTCGTGGCAATTTGGTAGTCATAAACGTCTTTGAGAATATCAGGCTGCGTTTCCGATACGCTGATCGCAAACTCATAAAACCGTTGAAACCTGGGCTGGAGGATATCCCAATACTTAGTCTTCTCCGCTTCACTCATGGGTGGGAAATACTGGTTGATGAATTCCAACGACTTGTTGATGGACTCACCAAAATAGGTGGTGGCTTTTGATGCATCTCCCTTCTTCCAATACAGGATCGCGAGGTTGTCAACGGTCTTTACATAATCCGGGTGATTTTCTCCAAGGGTATTTTTCCTGATTTGAGCAGCCCGGAGCAGTGCTGCCTCGGCTTCCGGATACTTGCCTTGCACACGGTAAAAATTGCCCAGGTCATTCTGCACTTTGGCAAAGGATGGGTTTTCTTCGGTGAATTTTTTCTTATACACAGCAGCCGACTTTTGCAGCAGCGGCTCTACCTGATCCATTTTCCCCATCTGCATGTACAACAAGGCCAGCTGATCCAACAAGGAAGCATATTCAGGATTATTTGTCTGGAGTCTATTCTCAAATACTTTTTTGATGGCTAAAAAAGTGGTCTCTGCTTCCGTCAGGCTACCCGACAGTTGGTACAGCAGCGCGAGGTTGGATTGAAACCGACGGTTGTCAAACGACTTCTTCCCCTGCAATGCCTTTTTGGGAGCTGCCTCTGAAGCGGTGATGGCTTTCTTCATCAATTCAACCGCCTCCTTATATCTTCCCATGGTCTGATAGAGCATCGCCTTGTTGTTAATAATAATAGCCATTTGCATCGTGTTCGCACCAAATACCTGTTGACCGAGGTTCTCGGCTTCATCAAACATCTTCTCCGCCTCATTGTACTTTCCAGTCAACTGGAAAAGTTTGGCCTGGCTGTTGAGGTTTGCGACATAGGCGGCACTCTTCGTGCCCAGGATTTTTTCACTGGTCTCCAGGGCATAGTTAATGTATTGACCCGCATCCAGGGTGCGTCCCTGAATCAGGTACACTAAACCCATCACCGAAATGCATCGCAGGTAACTGATTTCATTGGTGAGGCTGTTGTTCTCCATGTATTTCTGTGCCGTCTTAAATCCTTCTTCGGCTATTTTATACATGCGGAGCTCATAGAAACTAAGGCCTGATTCCAGGGTATCACGCGCAATTTCTTTCACCGTCCTCTCTTTCTTGTCGCGTAAGGCGTACAGCATGCGAGCGCCCCCTTCTCCTTTGTTTTCTACGTCAAACAAGCCGGAACCTTCGCTCTCTGAAATAGCAAGCTGAAAATCAACCGAATCCAGTTTTGCCTTCTTCTTGGCGCCAGAATCACCAAGGTCTTTCATAAACTTTTTACCCCAATCATCCTGTGCCACTACGGGCATGCTGATGAGGACCATTACTAATAACACCAGCGTTTTCATAACCACACTTCTCCTTTTATAATAATTCCGTGTCATAATCAGTACTATACGACGTCCACCCGGCGGTAGGCTTCGATCAACGCCTGCTCACCGGTCTTGCCTTCACCCGCTACCCCATGTTCCATACCCAACACACCCCGATATCCTTTGGCGTGAATATGCGCAAAGATGTTCTTGTAGTTGATCTCGCCGGTACCGGGTTCTTTACGGCCAGGGTTATCACCGATCTGAAAGTAGGCTATCTCATCCCAGGTTGCATCTATATTGGCGATCAGATTGCCTTCATTTCGCTGCATATGATATATGTCGTACAGGATTTTACAGGAAGGGCTCTTTACCGCTTTGCAGATTTCATAAGTCTGATCAGAGGTGCGCAGGAACAACTCAGGTGTATCACTCAATGGTTCCAATACCATAATAAGACCATGAGGTTCAAAAATTTCGGCGCCGCGTCTAAGTGCATCCACAATGTGGGCGGTCTGCATCCCCATATTCTGTTTG
>DNZD01000023.1 GCA_003504855.1 Cytophagales bacterium | reverse complement strand
GCCCATAAAACCCTGCCATTCGGCACCAAAGTAAGGGTCACCAACCTGGGAAATAACAAATCAGTTGACGTAGTCATCAACGACCGGGGTCCCTATGCCGATGGACGGATCATCGACTTATCCAAGTCTGCCGCGGAGGTACTGGGGTTTGTGAGCCAGGGATTAGCCGATGTGCGCCTGGAAGTAATCGACGCCGGCAGTGGAAAGATTGTAACCGATGTTCGACCGACCGACCAGGTGGCCGTAGACGAAAAAGAATATTATGACTTCGAGATATCGAGAATGGTTCCGCGTGGTTACGGCGTTCAGATCGGCACCTATCAGGAATTGGTAAACCTGATGCGGCTTTCGGAGAACCTCAAGAACTCTTACAAAAAGCGCGTGGTGGTTCAGGTGAAAGTATTGAATGGCATAAAGTACTACAGCCTGATACTTGGCAAATTCCCTAGTCGTGACAAAGCCGACCGGTTCCTCAGTGGTATCCGAAAAAAGTATCCCGATGCGTTCATCACAGAGTTTAATACCCTGCGCTGATCAGCTTAAGTTCTACTTCATCCATAGGATTTGATTTAATCCGATAATCCCTTTCAATACAGGCTGCGGAAGAATAGTTTTCGCAATATTTGATCTGTGGAATTCGTCGGTTATCTCGCATCTGTTTTTATTGGTTTAGTGCTGGGGTTGCTCGGCGGCGGAGGTTCCATTCTCTCCATCCCTATTCTGGTATATCTATTTCACATTGACCCTGTTCGCGCATCGGCCTATTCATTGTTTATTGTAGGCACCACAAGCCTGGTTGGTGCAATTCCGAAACACCGGCTTCACCTGGTTCACTTCCGCACTGGTTTCCTCTTTGGAATTCCATCTATCGCCAGCATTTTTATGACGCGCAAATGGATCGTTCCGGCCATACCTGATATTATCTTTCACTCAGCAGACTTTACTGTCACCAAAAGACTCCTCTTGCTGGGCGTGTTTGCTGTTCTGATGGTGCTCGCCGCTATTCCGATGATTCGGGCCAAAAAGGATATCACCTCCAATTCTAAACGCTTCCGGATTTTTCTTGTGATTGTGGAAGGTTCTCTGATTGGCTTCCTTACCGGTCTTGTTGGGGCCGGTGGAGGATTCCTCATCATTCCGGCATTGGTTTTCCTGACTGGCTTACCTTTTAAAACAGCAGTGGGCACTTCACTTTTCATTATCGGGATCAACTCCCTGCTTGGATTTGCCGGAGACCTGATGAATTATACCATGGACTGGCCCTTTTTGCTGACCATTTCGGCCCTGGCCATTGTCGGCATTCTTATCGGAAATCAGTTTTCCCGAAGCATTCCGGCGGTTCAATTGCGCAAGGCCTTTGGCTGGATGACGCTCCTGATGGGGTTCTACATGCTCTACCGCGAAGTACCATCAGCGCTTCTATAAGGCGCTTTTTAGCGAAAATTCGGGCATTTCACTACTTTTTTTCACTGTAAGCAAACAAAATGGTAACCCTCTCGTTTGAATGATAGTAATACTATCACAAATATGAGTATTAGTACCACGAGCAGCCTAGTATTCCGACTCAACGACAAATTGTATTTGCGTGACCCCCAGCATACGGAGTTGGGCAGGAACATTATTCAGGCCAGCATCACCCTGATTGACGAGCTGGGATTTGAAGCTTTCACCTTCCGGAAACTCGCCGACAAGATCAGCTCTACTGAAGCTTCGATCTACCGATACTTTGAAAACAAGCATCGGTTACTGCATTACCTCGTGGCGTGGTATTGGAATTGGCTGGAGTACCGGATTGAAATGGCTACCGCCAACATCAGCGAGCCGCGCACCCGTCTGTTTACATCCATACGTGTGATCGCCGAGGAAAAGAAATTTGATCCGGTGTTCGCATTTGTTGATGAGTCAGCACTTCACCGCATTGTGGTGAATGAACTCGACAAGACATTCCTTACCAAATGGGTTGACCATGACAACCAGGCGGGTCTCTTTGGTGGATTTAAGAACATCTGCAAAAAGATAAGTGGATATATAGAAGCCATTAATCCTAACTATCCCTATGCCCACGCATTGGTGAGCACAGTGCTGCTGGCGGCCAATCAACAACAATTTTTTGTTCAACACCTACCTACCCTGTCTAGTCTGAATCCTGAAGAAACCCCGGCACAACAACACGAGCACCTATACCAGTTTTTGGAAGGTGTCGTATTGAGTGTCCTTCAATAGAACAAGATGCTTACCAATAACACGATTATAGCTATCCTCCGGGAAGCCGGAATTCTCTTGCACCATAGTATCGATCTTGCCCAAATCCGCCAGGTCGAGATGAACCACCGTTCCTATGCAACACAGGAGTTAGGCGAATTCAAACGAGATCTTACTGAGGCCGCGCACCGGCTGCGATTTCTGTTAACAGATATTTATCACCCCGCCGATACCCTGTTCGACTATCTGGCTGAACAGGAAAATCCCGTCCTCGCGTTTACCCGCCAGCAAGAGGGTTTAGTAGCGGTAATGATCACCCCTGGTCCCTCACCAAAATGCACGGTGCTGCAAACAAGCGGAAATACGGCATATGAGCTGACCCCTGAATTTGTATCCCAATTGGTTCACGATGACCAGGGCTCTATTAATCTGCTATCTATTGTTGCTTATCATACACCTTTCAGCCCTGCCACTGAAGAAGAGGGTACTCCCAATCCCTTACAGCGATTGATCCGGCTACTAGGTACTGAACGCCGGGAGATCGCATACATCCTGGTGTATGCCGTGCTTGTAGGGGTGGTGAGTTTGATTCTTCCTGTTGGTATACAAACAACCATTGAGCTCATTTCGGGCGGTGTTGTTTTCAGCTCCGTATATGTAATGATCGGATTGGTGCTGGTCGGCGTGATTGTTGCCGGAGCCCTGCAGCTGGTGCAGATGAGCATGGTGGAGTACTTGCAACGGCGGGTATTCGTCAAGGCCGCTTTTGACTTTGCTTACCGGATGCCGCGACTGCAACTTGAAACGCTGCAGGGGCAATATCCGCCAGAACTTGTCAATCGATTCTTTGAGGTCATGACAGTGCAAAAAGGGTTGCCTAAACTGCTGATTGACTTGTCGGCGGCCGCCGTCTCCATTCTGGTAGGGCTATTATTGATATCGTTGTATCACCCCTTCTTTGTTCTCTTTGGTGTAGTACTCCTCACGGTGCTCACCCTGTTATTTCTGATCACGGGGCCTCGTGGATTGCGTTCCTCTATTCTGGAATCCAAATACAAGTTCAAGGTGGTGCATTGGCTGGAAGAATTAGGCCGATCCATGAGCACATTCAAGCTGGCTGGGAATTCTGATTTGCCCATTCAACAAACGGACTACAATGTGAACAGTTATCTGAAAAACAGGAAGGGACATTTTCAGGTGTTGATGACACAGTTCTCATTTATCATCTTCTTCAAGGCTGCTGTCACGGGTGGATTGCTGATTGCAGGCACGATGCTGGTGGTGAACCGGCAGATCACCCTGGGCCAGTTTGTTGCCTCAGAGATTGTAATCATTCTGATTCTGAATGCTGTCGAGAAAATCATTATGAATCTCGATGTCGTCTATGACTTGCTTACCGCAGTGGACAAAATTGGTCAGGTGACTGACTTGTCAATTGAGCGGACCGGCGGACTTGATTTTCCTTCCAGGCAGTCACCCGGGCTGCATGTGCAGGTGGGGAACCTTAGTTATCCGAAGGGCGGCGGGCTGTTGACGTCCATCAACTTTAACCTGGAGCCTGGCTCGGTGGTGTGTGTGGCTGGGCCCGGGGCATCCGGGAAATCCACCTTGTGTAATATCATCAGTGGTTTTTATTCCGGCTATGAAGGAGCCGTGCTGCTGGACGGGTATTCCATGCGCGATCTGGACTTAACGCACCTGCGCGAACGAATCGGACGCAACGGACGCCACGAGGATCTGTTTGAAGGAACCCTGCTCGACAACCTCACGGTCGGAAACCGAACAGTCACGACTGAATTTGTTTTGCGGGCAGCTGACCAGGTGGGTCTTACACCAGAGTTGGCCCGCCTGCCTGATGGCCTCAGCACCCGCGTGGTGAGTTCAGGCCACGGACTTCCGGCATCCTTGATTCAAAAGATGCTGTTGGTACGTGCTATTGCCAAACAACCTCGCCTCCTCATTCTTGATGACTTCGGAACCGGACTCACGCGTCCTGAAAAACTATCACTGATTGACTCGGTGGCTGGTACCTCACGACGTTGGACGGTACTGATGGTATCCAACGATCCTTTGGTAATGGCCTCTTGCGACCGCGTGCTGGTATTAAGAGATGGTGCCGTCTATAAAGAAGGAACGTTTGCCGAAATAAGTAAAGATGCCTGGGTACAAACGCTGATTGGATGACCATGAAAAACGAAACACCAAACTCACTGCGGCATCCTGAGGTCTTATACTCCCTTCGGGTGTTGCAAACCCCCCGGTCCGGCCGGCGCCTTGCCCGGATTCTGCTGGTATTATTTGCCCTGTTTATTGCGGTATTGTTTCTGCCTTGGCAGCAGAATATTCATGGCCGCGGATCAGTTACTGCTCTTTCACCGGGCAACCGACCACAAACAGTGGAGACTACCATTGCAGGTCGGATTCAGCGTTGGGTAATTCAGGAAGGTCAATTTGTACGAAAAGGTGACACCATCGTGGTGATCAGTGAAGTGAAAGAAAAGTATTTTGACCCTAATATGTTGTTGCGTCTCCGGGAGGTGATCCAATCCAAGGAGAAAAGCCTTAGTTCCAAAGAGCTCAAGTCAAATGCCCTGCAGCGCCAAATCAAGGCATTGGAAGATGGGATGAGATCCAAGGTAGAGCAATCCCGCAGCAAACTTGAGGCGGAGCGGGTCAGGTTTAACAACGCCAAGAACCAGTACGAACGGAACAAAAAGCTATTTGAGGCAGGCAATATTCCGTTGACCAAGTTCCAGGACATAGAATACAAGTATCAGGGCAGTGAAGCCGACTTCGTGAATGCCGAGATTGAAATTGAACGTGTGCAGGCGGAGTACCTCGACAAAATCAATAAGGCAGAGTCAGATCTGAACAATACTTTATCTGAGCGCTTCGATACCCAGGCTGACCTGGCCAAACTTAAGAATGAGTATGTCAACCAACAGATTCGCAGCCAGCAGTATTTTATTCAGGCACCCCAATCGGGGATGGTGGTCAAAGCCACCCAGGCCGGAATCGGAGCGACCATTGCTGAAGGGGAAGCCGTTTGTACCATTCTCCCGCAGTCGGATGATGTGGCTGTAGAGATGTTTATCCGCGCCATGGATGTTCCTTTGGTAAGCATTGGTCGAAAGGTGCGTATTGAATTTGATGGCTTCCCGGCATTGCAGGTTACCGGATGGCCCAGTGTTTCTGTAGGATCGTTTGGTGGTACAGTCAAAGTGGTTGACTTCGTCAATACCCATCCTGGTGAATTCCGGATTTTGGTGGTTCCCGATCCACAGGATGAGCCCTGGCCGGTACAACTGCGCAATGGAAGTGGCACCAAGGGATGGGTTATGTTGGACAGTGTACCGCTGTGGTACGAGTGGTGGCGACAGCTCAATGGATTCCCGGCCAGTTTGTACAAAGAGCCAGCTCAGGATGCTTCGATCCAGAAAAAGAAAGAAACCAAAGAAAAATGAGCCTGAGACTTTTCATCGCTGCAGTGTGCTGCACCCTGGCTGGTCCCATATGGTCACAGCCAGCATCGTCTCCCTCCGACAGTTCAGTCGTGGTGAGCCTGGATCAGTTCTATGGAGAAATTCTTCGATATCATCCTATCGTGAAGCAAATCCGCTTGTTGAGCGAAACAGCCCGGCAGGAAGTAAGGTTAGCGCGCGGTGCCTTTGATCCCAAGGTTGAAGTGAAGTGGAATGCCAAAGAATTTAATGATAAGGAGTACTATAACAAATCGACGGCATACCTGCAGTTGCCATCCTGGTTTCCGGTAGATCCAAAAATTGGTGTCGATCAGAATAGCGGAGCATTCATTGATCCTGAAAATACAGTACCGCAGTCGGACAATTACCGCCAGGTATTCACCGGTGTGTCACTTCCCCTCGGGCGAGGGTTGTTTACGGATGATCGCCGTGCGGCCCTGCAACAGGCCAAGCTATTCACCCGCTTGACGGAAGCTGAGCAAACCAAGCTGATCAACAAAATCCTCCTGGAGGCCGCCAAGGAATACTGGCAATGGTATTATGCATTTAATAACTATCAATTTCTGCGGCGTAGTGTTGGGCTTGCCCAGGAGATTTATCGCCGGGTAAAACTTGATGCTGAGTTGGGGGAGGCTTCCGGTATAGACACTGTACAAGCACACATAACCTTACAGCAAAGATTGGTGGAACGACAAGAGTGGTTTCTTGAGTTACAAAATGCAGAGATTCGGGTTTCGAACTATCTGTGGGATGGTGAGGAGCGGCCGGTTGCGCTCACGTCCAAAGCCATGCCTGTGATGTCGATTGACGCGGAAGATCTCCTGAGTGTTGAGTCCATGCAACAGTTGGCCGACCAGGCCCGTGAGCATCACCCTGAGTTACGAAAGCTCTCTATCAAACTCCAACAGCTTGACGTGGAGCGGAAGTTGGCGCGGGAATACCTGAAGCCGAGGATGGATCTCTCCTACAATTTCCTGAACCAACCTCTTCGCCCATCCGGTGAGTGGCAGGCTTTTTCTTTGGGCACCAACTACAAAATCGGTGTTGATTTTTCATTTCCGCTCTTTCTCCGCAAGGAAAGGGCAAAGCTAGGTCAGACCCAGATCAAAATCAGAAGTACTGAACTCGAGCGATCACAAACCGAAAGAGAGATCCTTAATCAGATTCAACAAGTACACAACCAATTGGTGAATACCCGTGCCCTGCTCGGCTATCAATCAGAAGTTGTGAAAAACTATGAGCGTATCCTGGAAGCAGAGATGCTCAATCTCAACAATGGCGAAAGTGATGTTTTTAAGATCAATGTGCAGCAGGAAAAACTGATTGTATCACAATCCAAGTTACTCAAGCTGAAATCTGAATATCAGAAACTCCGTGCCACGTTGTACTGGGCAGCCGGTGTGAGTAACCTCAGTTATTCAGCAGCACCCTGATTTATTGCTGGTTTTCAATCGCGAGGATGCTCTTCTCTATGATATCGCAGCATTCATGGATCTGATCTTCAGTGATCACCAATGGCGGGGCCAACCGGATGATATTGCCATGGGTGGGCTTGGCCAGGAGTCCGTTTCTGGAAAACTCCATGCAAATATTCCAGGCCGTCTCGCTTTGCGGTGTATCATTCACCAGGATGGCATTGAGCAGTCCTTTTCCACGGACTCCTTTGATCAACTTTGTCTCACCCAGGAATGCGGTCATGCGGTTCCGGAATATTTTTCCCAGGCGGGCGGCTTTGTCAGAGAGGTGTTCTTCTTTTACGACCGAAAGCGCTTCTATCACCACGGCTGCTGCCAGGGGATTCCCGCCGAAAGTTGAGCCGTGCTCGCCCGGCTTGATTTGTAACATGATCTCATCATCGGCAAGCACGCAAGAGACAGGGAGTACACCTCCGCTCAAAGCTTTTCCGAGGATAAGAATATCTGGACGCACCTCCTCATGATCGGAAGCCAACATTCGGCCAGTACGAGCGATGCCCGTTTGTATCTCGTCCATCATCAGCAACACCTTGTTTTGACGACAGAGTTTCTCAGCTGCTTTGAGGTATCCATCATGGGGAACATAAACACCAGCTTCTCCCTGAATGGGTTCCATCCACAAGCCGCACACATGGGGATTGGCCAATGCCTTTTCCAGTGCATCAACAGAGTCATAGGCCACGATTTCAAATCCGGGCATAAACGGACCGAAGCCATTTCTGGCTGAAGGATCCGAAGATGCAGAAATAATGGTGGTGGTGCGGCCGTGGAAATTCTGATGAAGGGCGACAATCACAGCCTGATTTTCAGGAATTCCCTTTTCCGCGTAGCCCCACTTACGCGCCAGTTTGATGGCTGTTTCATTGGCCTCAGCGCCCGAGTTCATAAAGAGCGACTTTTGGTAGCCAAATGTTTCGCAGATGTATTTTTCGGCACGGCCCAGTTTGTCGTTATAAAATGCACGGGAGGTAAGGGTCAATTCACGGGCCTGTGCCACGAGGGCCCGAACAATACGGGGGTGACAATGGCCCTGATTTACGGCGCTGTAAGCAGAAAGAAAATCATAGTAGCGTTTTCCCTCCACGTCCCAGAGGAAAACGCCCTCTCCTTTGGACAAAACAACAGGCAGGGGGTGATAATTGTGTGCGCCAAATTGGTCTTCCAAAGCAATGGCATCCTGAGCGGAGGTGATGGTCTCTACCATAAAAATCGATTTATGAATAAAGATACAGAGGATTCACCGTTTGGGATAATCCAGCTCCCTGATGCAAGTCCTTTTCAATGAGGAAAATCCTGAACATATTTGCGGAAACCGAACATCCGGAAATGAAATACAAGCGCGTTCTCCTCAAGCTGAGTGGCGAGGCCCTGATGGGCAAGTCGAAAAACAACAGCATTGACCACGAAGTCCTGGAGCAGTATTCCCGGGAAATCAAGTCCATCAAGGACCTTGGGGTTGAATTGGCTATCGTAATCGGGGGTGGAAATATTTTCAGGGGAGGCCAGGCCGAGGCGTTGGGCATAGACCGGGTGCAGGGTGACTATATGGGCATGTTAGGCACGGTGATCAACGCAATGGCCTTACAAAGTGCCCTGGAGCGTCACGGGTTGTATACCCGGTTGATGTCGGGTATCAAGATGGAGCAGGTTTGCGAACCATTTATCCGCCGCCGGGCCATCCGACATCTGGAGAAGGGCCGAATTGTAATTTTTGGGGCAGGAATTGGCAATCCTTATTTCACCACAGATTCTACCGCCAGCCTTCGCGCCATTGAGATTCAGGCCAACGTGGTATTGAAAGGCACCCGCGTGGATGGCGTGTATACCCAGGATCCGGAAAAATATCCAAATGCCACCCGCTATACCTCTCTGACGTTTCAGGAGGCCTATCAGAAAAATCTCAACATCATGGATATGACGGCCTTTACGCTGTGCATGGAAAATAAATTACCGATTATCGTATTTGATATGAATCGCGCCGGCAACCTCATCAAAGTAGTGAACGGCGAAGAGGCTGGCACATTGATTAGCTGATGTCTTTGTCGAATACTGTTTCAAATTAATTCGATTGAGTTATGGAAGAAATTGATCTTTATCTGGAAGATGCCCGCGATCAAATGACCAAGGTGATCACACACGTGGGGCATGAATTGACCAAGATCCGGGCCGGTAAGGCCAACCCATCGATGTTGGATGGTATCATGGTGGCCTATTATGGAGCCACCAGCCCCCTGAACCAGGTCTCATCCATCACCTCTCCCGATGCGCGCACATTATTTATCAAGCCATGGGAAAAGAGCATGATTCAGGAAATTGAAAAAGCCATCATGGTAGCCAACCTGGGATTAACACCACAAAACGACGGCCAGCAGGTAATTATCAATATTCCAATGCTTACCGAAGAGCGCCGCAAACAACTGGTGAAGCAGTGTAACCAGGAAGCGGAGGCTGGTAAGGTGAGCATCCGGGGTGTACGTAAAGAAACCAACGAAAGCCTGAAGAAAATCAAAGGCGTACCCGAAGATGATCTCAAGGGTGCAGAAGAAAGCGTACAAAAACTGACTGACGAGTTCATCGCCAAAATCGAAGCCTTGCTCAAGAAGAAGGAAGCCGAAATCCTGACGGTGTAGATCACCAAATCGGATGCATCCGATTATAATCGAACTGGGTGGTTTTACTGTGTATGCCTATGGCCTGTGCATCGGCATGGGTGCCGTGCTGGCGGCGCTCTATGCCGTTCGGCAGGGCAAGAAAGAATTTGGATTAACCGTTGACCATGTTAATAACCTGTTGCTGCTGATGCTGGGGGCAGGCTTTGTTGGGGGCAAAGCATTTCTCCTGTTCGAAAATCCCGAATACCTGCGGGCACCTGCTCAACTATTTTCCGGAAGTGGATTTGTATTCTATGGATCATTCCTTTTTTGCGTACCCGTATTGCTATGGTATTTGAAAAGAAACGCCTTGCCAGTATGGCCCATGCTGGATCTGGTAGCTGTAGCTACCTGTATCGTACACGGGTTTGGCCGCGTCGGGTGTTTCATGGCCGGCTGTTGCTACGGTATTCCGGTAGATGCTGCATGGGGTGTTGTATTCACCAATCCGGTATGCCAGGCTGAGCCACTCAACACGCCGCTGTTCCCTACCCAGGCTGTTGAGGCAGGGTTTATTTTTCTTTTGTTCTTCGTTCTGTTGTGGTTGCGGGGCCGCCGTCAATTTCCAGGACAACTGTTTCTCCTATACGTCATTGTATATGCCATCGGGCGCGCTGTACTGGAGTTGTTCCGGGGCGACCTTGACCGTGGCTTCATCTTTCAGCAACTGGTCTCAACCTCGCAGTTTATAGCAGCGCTCATTGTAATGATTGCGGTGTACTTCTATCGTATCCGCAGAAATGCTAACTTGCTTAGCCGCGATAAATAAACGCGGCCGCATTTTCCAACATAATCCGTCTCTCCGTGAAAAAAATACTGCTCATTATTGTGCTGCTGATATTCGGCGTATTCGCGTTTCTGTATTGGGGAACGTACGAAAGCGGCGTGATGGCCGGCAAGGTTCTTCGCATCAGCGAAAAAGGGATTCTGTTCAAGACATATGAAGGCAAATTGAACCTGGATACGTTTGGCGCCCTGAAGGGTACGAGTCCCATCGCCGAATCATTTGACTTCTCGGTTGAAGGTCATGAAAGCACCATCATCAAGACCCTCGAGGAAGTTGCCCTGAGTGGAGAGCGTGTAAACCTGCACTTCAAGAAGCGCTACGCGGCATTTCCGTGGCGGGGCGAAACCAAGTACTTTGTCACCGAGGTTGAACGCATCAAATAGATCTAATCCACTCCACCGTGAAATCATCTTCTCTGATCGTCGTCTATGGCTCTTATGGCTACACCGGCAAACTGATCGTTACCGAGTGTCGGCGTAAGAACCTTTCCGTCATGCTCGCCGGAAGAAACGCTGAAGCACTGAAGGCACAATCGGCACAATCGGGGTACCCATATACGGTGGTAGATAGTCAGGATCTTGAAGGTTTAAAAAAGCTTCTTGAACCAGCCGCATTGGTGATCCATTGTGGTGGTCCGTTTCGCTACACAGCCAAGACGATGAGCGAAGCCTGTCTCGCCACCGGCACACATTATACTGACATCACCGGAGAGTACCTCGTGTTTGAATCGCTTCCCAACCTCGATGCCCAGGCCAAAAAACTCAACATCACCATCATGCCGGGCACCGGCTTTGATGTGGTTCCCTCCGATTGTCTTGCCTTACACCTGAAAACTAAATTGCCGACAGCGACGCACCTGCAATTGGCATTCACCATGTCGAAAGGCGGACTCAGCCGGGGCACGTCCAAGAGTATGACTGAAGGGCTTGGTGAGGGTGGGCTCATCCGAAAAGATGGAAAACTCATCCGCATTGAACTGGGTGATCTGGTCAAGGAAGTAGACTTTGGCTCATTCAAGTCTATGACCTTGTGTATTCCATGGGGTGATATCTCCACCGCCTGGCGCAGCACAGGAATTCCCAACATCGAAGTGTACACCGGTGCAACCGCCAAAATGATCAGCAACGCCAAACGCAGCCGCTATCTGAACTGGCTGCTCCGTCAGCGGTGGGTAAAAAACATCATGCTGAAGCAAATTGATAAGAAGCCTGCTGGCCCTAGCGACGAAAAACTGGAGACCGGTCGATCTTTTCTTTGGGGCAAAGCCACGGATGCATCTGGTAAGTCGACTGAAGCCCGATTGGAGACACCCAGTGGTTATGCCTTAACAGCCATGACGGCTGTGCTCATTGCGGAGAAAATACTCAATGGGAATTTTAAAGCCGGATACCAGACGCCCGCTATGGCCTATGGCGCCAATCTGATTCTGGAAATTCCAACGACCAACCGGACAGATATCAATTAACCGTTACAACCACATCGCGGGCAGGGATCAACTTGCCAAATGGCCTCGCGGTAATTCCATGCTTCTGAAGAACTGACTCTAATTCGGCAGTATGCGCGGGGTCAACTGAAATCAATAAACCTCCGCTGGTTTGAGGATCGGCGAGAATAACGCGTTGCGTGTCGGTCAACGGACCTATTTTTTTTCCATAACTGTCCCAGTTACGTTGTGTTCCTCCGGGCATTGACTTCTGTTGAATGTATTGCTCCAGGAACCCGAAGCGGGGCACCTGATCAAAATTGATTTCGGCCGATAATCCGCTTCCCTCACACATTTCACACAAATGACCCAACAATCCAAAGCCAGTCACGTCGGTGAGTGCGTTGACAAATGGCAGCTTGCCAATGTCCGCTCCTGCTTTGTTCAGGGTGAGCATGGCCGTCACCGCTTGCTTCAGGTGTGCAGGCTCCACAATACCTTTCTTCTGTGCAGTTGTGGTAATGCCTATGCCAATGGGTTTGGTTAGATACAATACCGATCCGGCTTTGGCCGTATTGTTTTGTTTGAGGTGTTCTTTTCGCAATTTTCCCGTGACCGCCAAGCCAAACACGGGTTCCGGGCAATCAATGCTGTGGCCGCCTGCCAAGGGTATGCCAGCCTGCGCACACACTTGACGACTGCCTTCAAGTACAGCCTGGGCTACTTCCGGCGGCACCAGGTTAATGGGCCAACCAAGGATTGCAATTGCCATAATCGGTTCACCACCCATGGCATAGACATCGCTGATGGCGTTTACTGATGCGATGGCTCCAAAGGTGGCGGGATCATCAACGATTGGCATAAAAAAATCAGTGGTACTGATGATGCATGTCCCATCTCCGAGATCAAAAACCGCGGCGTCATCCTTTGATTCATTGCCCACCAGCAATTGCGGGTAGTTGGGTTTGGGCAAATTGGAATGAAGGATTGAGTCCAGGACAGCTGGTGAAATCTTGCAGCCGCATCCGGCGCCGTGCGAATATTGGGTGAGTTTGATATCGTTGCTCATGGTCATGATGGCATGTATTCGTTAGGTATTATTGGCATAACTGATCAGTTCTTTGGCATACGCCAATGGGTCGGTGCCGTTCCACGAAACAACCGACCTGATACGGTCTTTTCTTTTTTCAATGCTGCCCAGGTATGCTTTGTCGTAATAGGTAAGCAGAATATCAATCGTAGTATGCATATCACCTGCAGCCAGCCGCTCCTCGGCAATCTTGAGGTTCTGACCCCCGAGCTTCCTCACAATTTTTCGCATGATACCCAGGAACTCATTGCGGTCAGCAGGGCCATACTCATGTACCAACCGTTCCACTCGAATTGCCCGGTTCACATCCATCTGCACCAGCGGGCTGGAAGCCATCTGGTTCCAGAAATCCTTGGGTAAAAAGATCTTTCCAATGGCAATTGATTCATCTTCAATCCAGACACGCCTGTTGGGATTGAGGGTCATGATCTCCTCGAACAATTCATTTTGAAATTGTTCGGTGGATGGCTGTGGCAA
>DNZD01000362.1 GCA_003504855.1 Cytophagales bacterium | reverse complement strand
AGCTTAACTTATAATTTATCTGTTCGACAGGTCCAACTCAACCAAATGATATTGTTACCCATGGCAGACCCGATCAGTGGCTGGCGCCGGGTGGCAGATCACGGTAACATGGGATTGAACACCGGGTGGAAGTTTATACCCGCACAACCTGGTATGTACGCCATCAAGGTTCAGGCCGTAGATGGTGGCTATATGGGATCTGGCTGGAGTCCGGAAAAAACTGTCTTTGTCGGTGCACCAACGGCACCTTCTAGCCTCGTTCTTGCCCATCAGTCCGGAAAGGCTCGTCTGAGTTGGGTCAACAACTGCAATAACGCCGAGTACTTTGTTATTGAACGCAGGTTAAACGGCGGAGCGTTTCAAAAGGTAGACTCCGTTTCGTACACGACATTGAGCTATGTGGATTCCTACAACGGTTTTGAAACACGTGAATACCGCGTGAATGCCGTTAACCCCAATCAACGGTCCGCCTTCAGCAACACCGTACAGTCAACGTTAGATGCACCCACTGCCCTGGGCCTTACCCATTCCGGACCACAAATCACCCTGACCTGGACTGATAACTCATACAATGAGAAATACTTCATCATTGAGCGCAGCGTCAATGGCGGTGCCTATCTGAAAGCGGACTCCGTAAACACCAATATCACCACCTACGCCTTCACGTATTCCGGATTCGATCAATTGAAATTCCGGGTATATGGAAAAAACCCCACCCAACAATCCCCTCCGTCGAATACAGCAGAGACCTTGCTGGATGCCCCGACTAACCTTCAGGTGACAACCCTCCAAAATTCCACTACCCTTATCTGGACGGATAATTCTTACAACGAAAAGTACTTTGTCATCGAACGGCAATTCGGGGGCGGGTCCTTTCAGAAGACCGATTCAGTTGCAAGCAATGTTACAACCTATAGCCAGACGTCAGTCAACGGCCTGTACGGCTTTCGGGTATTGGCTGCTAATGCAAAACAACGTTCGGGGTATTCGAATGTGGCGCAAATTGTTGTCACCGGACTTGAACCCAGCAATAGATCATCAGATGCATATCCTGTTCCTGCCGCCGATCACATTACATTGAAGTTGCCGTTACCGGCCGGAAATCACTCACTCCTACTAATAAATTCCATGGGTCAGGTGATGGAGGAAGTAAACGCCTCCATCGACGCGGAAGGAAGTACCACCCTCGTAGTTCAGGATTTGACCCCGGGGATGTACCTATTACACTATGGATTGCCGGGGGACTCACATCACGTTCTTAAATTTGTTAAGAAATAGACAAGTTTACTTCAAGACAGACGGCAAAACAGGGTATCTTTCCAATACCTGACATGAACAATCAACAACTCATTGAACATTGGGTGAAACTATTCAATCAGCAGGATGCCTATGGCATGGCTGAGTTGTATCATGAAGATGCCATCAATCATCAGGTCGTACAGGAACCTGTCGTCGGAAAGAAAGCCATCCATGAAATGTTTGTTCAGGACTTTGCCCGGGCTGAAATGGTGTGCATCATCGAAAACATCTTCACGGACAGGGACTGGGCGATCCTCGAATGGCGCGATCCGCTCGGACTGCGGGGATGTGGATTCTTTCAGATAGAAGCCGGGAAGATCAGGTTTCAGCGAGGATATTGGGACCGGCTCTCCTTCCTCCGCCAACACGGCATGCCCTTACCAACGGCATAGTTTCTATTTTTACCGTTTCATCATCCTCATGATTGCCATCTTCAGAAAATTGAGACAAGATTCACTCACCAAAGCTTCCCGGTATGTACTCTATGCCGTGGGCGAGATCATTCTCGTGGTGATCGGTATACTCATTGCCCTTCAGATTAATAACAACAATGACCGGATCAAGGAAAAAGAGAAGGAACGCCTATACCTGACCAACCTTCGCAAAGATCTCGTACTCAACATCCGGGAGATTGATAAGTACATTACCGACCGCACGGTATGTATTGAGTCGGCGAAAACCATCCTGGAGCATTTTGAAGGAAAACCCATTACCGATGTTGCTGCATTCAACAACCTGTGCATGCCTATTTACAACTGGCAGCGGTTCTACCAGGTGGACAATACGTTTCAGGAGTTGATCTCCTCAGGAAACCTGACCCTGATTTCCAGTGACACCATCAAGACCCTCCTCTTTAACATGGAATCGCAGTACAAGGTCAACAAAGCCGAGGAAGATCACTTCCGTTTTGATGCCGAGGTATTGATTTACCAGCCCTTGTATGAACTAATGGACCTGAAGTTGATGGTGGAAAGCATTGGCGTGCAGGTTGGACGAAAGCCGTTGATCATGCGGCCATTGCCACCCAGTCTGTTCAATGCCTACCTCAGGAATATCAAACTTAAAAATGGATTTACCTCAGCCGTTTTTGAATTCACGGTCCTTAATGATCATCTCATCCGCATGAAACAGATTTCCGGGCAACTCATTCAGGCCATTGATCTGGAACTAAAAAAATCACAATCATGACTGACCCCTGGCTGGAACGATGGAATGAACGATACAGCAAAGAGGACTTTGCCTTTGGGGAAGAGCCCAACGATTACCTCCGCGCACAATTGCCTGGGATAACGCCGGGCACGATCCTTTTTCCGGCCGAAGGAGAAGGGCGCAATGCGGTGTATGCCTCCACCCTGGGCTGGAAGACATTTGCGTTTGACATTAGTCCGGTGGGTAAAAAGAAGGCCATAATCCTTGCGGACAAACATCATGTAAGTATTGACTATCAGGTGGGGGCGCTGGATACACTTGCTTATTCCCCAAACCAGTTTGATGCCATTGCATTGATCTACGCGCACTTCCCGGCCGAAATCAAATCAGCCATCCACAAATCGCTGGTAAAGTTATTACGCCCGGGCGGCACGGTGATTTTCGAAGCATTCAGCAAGAAGCACCTGGCATACAATTCAAGCGATGAAAAGATCGGTGGACCCAAAGACCTGGCGTCGCTATTCTCCATCGAAGAGATTCAGCACGACTTTTCTGGTTTC
>DNZD01000013.1 GCA_003504855.1 Cytophagales bacterium | reverse complement strand
GCTTGGCATCGGTGCAGGATTCCTGGTGCGCAAGAACGGCGACTACTTCACCGGAAATACCATGAAGTTCTTTATCATTCATGAAATGGAAAACAGGCGTATCAGTCTTCAGCCGGAATTTTACCTGACCGATGATTTTAAGAAGTTCGCCTTCGGGATGACGATGAAGTATACCTTCTAGGGAAGAAGGGGGCGCTCCCCACACGGAGCACCCCAACCGGCGTTACTCCGGTTTACCGCCGAGCATCAGCATGTCATTGACATTGATCTCGGTGAAGTACTTCTTCTCTCCTTTCGTGGGCTCGTAAGCACGGTGCACCAGCTTTCCTTCCACACACACTTCACTGCCCTTCTTCAGGTACTTGCCTGCCACGTCGGCGAGTTTGCCCCAGATCACTACGTTATGCCATTGGGTGTCTTCCACCTTCTCTCCCTTGGCATTCTTGTAGGAATCCGTGGTGGCGATAGAGAACGAAGCCTTCTTTGACTTCTCAAACGACTTGACTTCCGGGTCCTTGCCCAGCCGTCCGATCAGCGTTACGCTGTTTCGCAAACTTTTCATGATGATTTGTTTTAGAGGTTAACGATGACCGAAGATGACTGAGGACCGTAACCAGAGCCGTATGGTAAACGGTTACTTCCGGGTAAACCAAATAATGATCAGGTTTTCGATACAACCTTCCTGTTGGTAGCATCGCCCGGTCACGCTAATTTTCATCCATGAACCACCGGAACTGCCTTACCTGCGGAGAATCCCTCACGGGACGGACCGACAAGAAATTTTGCTCGGACCACTGTCGCAGTACCCACAACAACCAACGCAATGCCCAGACTAACCGGATCGTGCGTACGGTGAACCGCATCCTGGCCAAAAACAGACGGATACTCGAACAACTCAACCCCAACGGACAAACAGAAGTCACATCCCAAAAACTGCTGCTTGCCGGATTCGACTTCCGTTATTACACAACAGCCAAAACCATCCGAGGCACGGCATCCCGCTTCTGCTACGAACACGGATACCGCCCACTTCGCAACAACAAGTACCAACTTTTGATCACCGACGAAGAATTATGAATCCTTTCTATCTTGAACTTCAATTCACACCATGAGCACACCCGTTATTTCCGTTCGCGGCCTCGGTAAGACCTACGACAAGCCTGTATTGAAAGACATCACCTTCGATATCCAACCGGGAGAAATCGTCGGATACATCGGCCCCAATGGTGCAGGCAAAAGCACTACCATCAAGATCCTGTGTGGCCTCCTGCCTGAATTCGATGGTGAAGGCACCGTTCTCGGCCTGGATGTCCGGCGCGACAACATTGAAATCAAAAAGCGCATCGGCTATATCCCTGAAAACGCCGCGCTCTACGATGCCCTCACTCCGCTGGAATACCTGCGCTTCATCAGCAGGTTATACCACCTGGACGACAACTCCGCCGAACGCAAGGCCCGCGAACTCCTGCGCGTATTCGAACTTTCCAACAACGAAGACTCACGCATGACCACGTTCTCCAAGGGCATGCGGCAAAAGGTGTTGCTCATCGCCGGTATGCTGCACAATCCCTCCATCCTATTCCTTGATGAACCCCTCTCAGGTCTTGATGCCAACGCCGTGATTCTCGTGAAGGAAATTCTCATGCAATTCAAAGCTGCCGGCAAAACGATTTTTTACAGCTCCCACCTGATGGACGTCGTAGAAAAAATTTCCGACCGGATCATCGTCATCAACAAAGGTGAAATGATCGCCAACGGAAGCTACACCGAACTCAATGCGCAGGCACATACCGGCTCTCTCGAAAAACTGTTCACCGAACTGACCGGCAACAAGGAGCACGCATCCGCAGCTGGTCAATTTATTCAAATCCTGGATCAGCAATAACCATGACAACTTTCCTGCTTTTGCTGGTGAGGCTGTTCCGTCCCGTGGTCCGGGGCTTCGGTATCGACGACGCACAGTGGTACGCCATCCTCGAAGTGAAACTTACGCTGGATACGCGTCGGCCTTCGCCGGGTCTTTCACAAAACCGCACAGGGCGCAACGTATTTGCCTGGACCATGTTCTTCTACACCCTCATAGGCGTGATGATGGGCATGATCATCTATGCCATTCCCTTTCTGTTCGCCATGACGATGTTCTTCAGCTACATCATGGCGATGGTGGCGATGACACTGATCCTGGACTTCTCCACGGTATTGCTCGATACCAGCGACAACACCATCATACTTCCCCGCCCGGTCAACAGCCGAACCCTGGCCGCTGCACGATTGACTCACATTATTCTGTACATCACACTCATCACCGGCAGCCTTTCAGTCGCATCTATCATTGCCGTGGTTTTGCGGTACCCTGGAATATTGATTGCGGCATTTATCATCGCCCTCATTCTCTCTACTCTTTTCGGTGTTTTTCTTACCACGGCCGGGTACATGCTCGCCCTGCGTGTCGCATCAGAACAAAGGGTGAAGGGCATCATTAACGGTTTGCAAATTGCCATGGCGGTTGTGTTTATGGCGGGCTATCAGATTCTTCCGCGGATGATTGACAAACTCGAAGGCGTCGGGGAAGATATGATCCTTTCATGGTGGAGTGTGCTTGCACCTCCCGTCTGGATGTCGGGTGCCTTGCAAGCCGTAAATACAGGCACCTATGATACACCCCACGTGGTGTTGATGGTACTGGCCCTCCTGTTGCCGTTGATCCTCGTCTATATCACGTTCACCCGTCTCACACCTGTATTTAATAAGCGCCTGGTGGCCATGGGAGGAAACGTAGTGTCTGAAACCTCGGCAAAGCCTTCGGGCCTTCCCGACAAGGTCGCACAATTATTCGCACGTCATCCCGCTGAGCAGGGCGCCATGTCCTTTGTGCTGAGAATACTCGGGCGCGACAACCGTCTGAAATTAAAGATCTATCCCAGCATCGGATACCTGTTTGTCTTTGGCTTCATTTTCGTCTTTAACAGCAAACGCGATATCCTCGACCAATGGAATACGCTGGCAGATACCCGCTACTACATCCTTTTGCTATACCTGCCGATGATGATCTCCCAGACTGCCTTACGTGAAATTCCTTTTTCAGATGATCACAAGGCAAGCTGGATCTTTCAATCAACACCGCTCGGCCGCCCCGGTGAAATTTTGTCAGGCATGGCCAAAGCGGTGGTGGCCGGTTTGTTGCTGCCCCTTTACCTCGTGATCAGTATCATTGTGTATGGCATCTGGGGCAACGTCGTTTTGGACGACATCCTCTTTGCAGGAATTAACAATTACCTCATCGTGTGGATCATGGTGGTGATTGAAGCCCGCCGCTTCCCGCTTTCTCTGGCCCCCAACCTGCGAGCGCAAGCCGGAGGGTTCCTGCGTGGATTGGTGGTACTCCTCATCACTGTGATTCCATCCGGTGGACATTACTTCTTATCCTTCGTACCCTGGAGCATCTACGTCGTCACCCCGCTGCTCCTGGCGCTCATCTATTACCTGCATCAGGAATACCTGTCGACGCCATGGTCAAAAATTAAGTTAGGGTAATTTTATACTTTGCGGCATGTGGACACTTGAAGGAAAAAAAGCACTGGTCACTGGCGGCACCAAAGGTATCGGACTGGCCGTGGCGCAGGAATTTCTGGACCTCGGCGCCGAAGTATTGGTGGTGGCGCGCAATACCAAGCCCATAGAAAACAAATTGCGGGGCAGCGCACGTCTTTTCCGGATGGACGGAGACGTAACTGATGCAGCCTTCCGTGAGCTGGTACTCGATAAAGTAAAGCAGACCTGGGGTAAACTCGACATCCTGGTTAATAATGTAGGCACCAACATCCGCAAGAAGTTTACCGACTACTCCGAGGCGGAGATTCGTCAGCTATTTGAAACCAATCTTTTCAGCCTTACCGCACTCACGCAACATGCTTTTGATTTGTTGAAGCACTCTGGTCGTGGTTCCGTCATCAACGTTGCTTCAGTGGCAGGCTATCTGGATGTGCAGTCGGGTCCACCTTATGGTATGACGAAAGCGGCAATTCAACAACTTACTCGGCACCTGGCGGTGGAGTGGGCACCACACCACATCCGGGTCAATACCGTATCACCCTGGTATATCCAAACACCGCTGACTGAGCCCGTTCTCACCAACCCGGAGCGACTGGAGAAAATTCTTGCCCGCACACCGATGGCACGTGTAGGCCAACCCCATGAGGTAGCCGGCATCGTCGCATTCCTCGCGATGGATCAGGCCAGTTATATCACCGGACAGAATATTTCTGTAGATGGTGGTATGTCTGCGAAGGGGCTGTAAACACGGGTCCCTTAACTTCACCCACGAACTGTCCAAATTCCAACTTCTAAATTCCAAATTCCAACTTCCATTTCATCCAAACTTATCAACGTATTCTTACGTTCAAGGAGTATCCTGACGGAATCATCCAGCGGCCACCCATATACTAATTGGCCGTCAACAACAACACCCGAATATTATTAGGTCTGGTTTCGTTAGCGACACTTTTTAATTTGGATTGCATTCATGAGCTGGACTACAGTATATATCAGTGGCACGACGGACTTTCGCGATGATGTGAGGAGAAAACTCGCCCATTCCGATCAACGGACCATGCCCGGTTACATCGAAAACTACCCGGGTGAGGCTACGCATGATTTGTATTGGATCGATGACCGCAGCACGCTGAAGTCTTTCAAAGAAGCCATCGGTGCCAAACTGATCTGGAAACACCGCCTTCGTTTTTACGAATCCCTGGAGGCCTTCCATGCGGCTATGCCCGGGACCACTACCTCCGAATTTTCGCAGCGCGAACGCGAAATGATTGAAGAAATGCGGGGCGCGGCCTGATTTTCTCCCCTTCCGCCACAATATTTTGGATGTCAAAACCGACCACAGACCGTGGCCCGGGATTGACTACCTTGGGCCGAAATTCATTCCCCCAACAAACCCCTTTAACAACATGAAACGCAAGATTTTTATCGGACTCGGTGTTCTCGGAGTAGCGCTGATTGGCGTCGTACTCTATGGTGCCCTGGTTGTAGCCAAGAAGAGTCCCTTCAAAGAGGACAGCTTCAGCGCCAATGGCCTCGACATCAAAGTCACCTACTGCCAGCCTTACAAAAAGGGCCGCCTGATTTTTGGCGAAGAGAAAGACGGAGCCCTTCAACCTTACGGTAAATACTGGCGCCTGGGTGCCAATGCCGCTACTGAAATTACATTCAGCAAGAATGTTGACTTTGCCGGTAAGCAGGTAAATGCAGGTACATACCGCATGTATGCTGTGCCCGGAGCTACTTCTTTCCAGGTAGGCTTAAACAGTGAACTCGGAGTTTATTTTGGCATCAACGAGCCCGACTATTCCAAAGACGTGGTAAAAGTAGAAGTACCCGTTTCTTCTGCTGACGAGACCGAACAATTTGTGATTAAGTTCAGCAGCGACAGCACAGCCATCAATATGGATTTTGTGTGGGACAAGACACTCGTTCGCGTTCCTGTTAAGGTGCAATAATCCATGGCGGGGATCACCTTCAAACGAGGCTTCCTCGTATCCTTATCGGTACTGGTTTTTCTTGGATTGGTCTACTGGGCCATCGGGAAAATCCAGTACCGTAATAACGTGATGGATGTCGAAGACTATGAGCCTGTTTCAACGCTCAAGGTGCCGGCCCATCCACTCCGTCACGCGAAATACCCATTCATCGATGTGCACAATCACCAGTGGGTGATGCCCATTCAAAACCTGGATAAACTGGTGGCCGAAATGGATTCACTCAACATGGGCGTGATGGTTAACCTCAGTGGCTTCCGTGGCAAATATCTTGAATGGACACTCGACAACGTAAAACAAAATCACCCGGAGCGATTCGCCATATTTCTCAATATCAACTTTGAGAACCTGAACGATCCCGGATGGCCCGAAGAGCCGTTGCGACTTCTGGAAGAAGGTGTGAAGCAGGGTGTCCGCGGACTGAAAGTCTATAAGCAACTAGGCCTCACCGACAGCGATAACCAGGGAAAGCGTATCGCCATCGACGACCCCCGGCTTGATCCGATTTGGGCGAAGTGCGGGGAACTCGGTATCCCGGTGCTTATTCACTCTGGTGAACCCGTATCGTTCTGGCAACCCAAAGACAAGTACAATGAAAGATGGCTGGAACTGAAACAAGAACCCGATCGGTACCGGTCCCCTGAAAAATACCCGCCCTTTGAACAGATCATGGGCGAACAGCACAACGTTTTCCGCAAACATCCAAATACCAAATTCATCAATGCCCACCTGGGCTGGTTTGGTAATGACCTCGAAAGGCTGGGAAAACTATTTGATGAAATGCCCAATGTCTACACCGAGTTGGGTGCTGTACTCGCCGAATTAGGCCGCCAGCCCCGCTTCGCCCGAAACTTTATGATCAAGTACCAGGACCGGGTGATGTTTGGCAAAGACACGTATAAAATGGAAGAATACTACACCTACTTCCGGGTGCTTGAAACAGCGGATGAGTATTTTGATTACTACCGCAAGCGGCACGCCCACTGGAAAATGTATGGCCTCGAATTACCTGATTCCGTACTCCGGAAAGTATATTACAAGAATGCACTCCGGGTTATTCCAGGTATTGATGCGAAACTATTTCCCGAAGAAAAGTAAATTCAGTTACCGGCGTAGATACAGGTGATGCCCTTTTCCCGTAAGGTGTTCACTACTTTTCCAAGTGCCTCCTTGTCGTCCCATGGGTTACTCATGAGCCCCAATACCTGAAGCTTTGGCAAGCTGGCCCATTCATCAGGAAATTGAAACAGATAATTGTGTGATACATCCAGGTTTTCCAATCGCTGAAGCGGCAATAAATTATCCGGTAGCGTATAGAGAAAATTGTTATTGATCCGAAGCACACGCAGCTTGCTAAGTTGATTGATTTCGGCAGGAATTGATTTCAGCTTGTTGTCATGCACGTACAACTCTTCCAGCAACCTAAGGTCTCCGATGGAGGGCGGAAGTTCACTGAGGTTATTATGTGAGAGGTACAGGACCCGAAGATTTTGCAACCTGCCTATTCCGGGGTCAAGATTACTGATCTTGTTGTAATACAAATCAATGGTCCGCAGGTTGGTGAGTGACATGACGGCGGGTGGAATCGCGGTGAGCTGGTTCTGATAGAAGCCGAGGTTCTCCAGGCTGACAAGTCCGGCTAATGCCGGATCAACTACAGCTATCTCGTTGGCATTAAGAATGAGTTTGCGCATCGCCGGAAACTTGCCCATGGCAGCAGGAACACGGGTTATACGGTTCCGCGACAGATTCAAGTCGCGCAAGGTAGGGTTACCGCGCCTCAGGTCCTTGAGGGTGATCAGGTTTTCCATCAGGTTCAGCTTCACCAGATTCCGGTTACCCGAAATCTTTGGGAACTCACGCATGCCGATGTTGCGCGACAATTCCAGGGAATCAAGGCGAACAAAATTTTTATAGTTGCGCGGCAAATTCTGTTGGGTGATGCCCTGCAGAATCAATTGACGAACATGATGGTTGCGCCCCAACTTCAAATGGCGACCTGATGCATTATTATAAACATAGATACCCTCCAGCTTCACAAGTTTGTCCAGTTGCGCCGGCAAAGCACGGAGTCTTGTATTGACCAGTTCCAATTCTCTCAGATTGATACACTCCAATACGGCAGGTGGCAGGGATTTGCCTGGATAGTCAGCGATGGATAGCCGGGTGACGGTGTCGGGGCTTACTTGTTTTTTCAGCAAAGCTTCCAGGGTTACAAAAGATCGCGTCGACCGGTAAACCAACCGATTCCCAATGCTTCTTGCCTGAATCTCCTTCAACTGATTGAAAAGACTGTCGAGCCTTTGCCCGTCTGCCTTCGTCACCTGGGTGGTCGTGTTCATAAGCGCACGAAGCCGGGCATATGTAATTGAGTCGTTCTTGTCGGCAAAGATCGGGTTCGAATTGAGTGTTAAAGTCGGGGTTGCCCGCTGCGCCATGGTGACAACACCGGTGGCCAGCAAGGCAAGCAGCAGGAATAGTTTAGTGCGGATCATGGTATTGGCAATTTATCGAATCATCATCCCAAAGCCAATCATCCGGTTTGGGGCGAAATTTCCTATCTTCATCGGCCTAACCGCTACCTTATGAAATACATCGTCGCTTTTGCATTGTTGCTCTGTACGGGGCTGACTTCAGCCCAGGTTTTCGTTCCCGGAAAGCCGGCCGAAAATGGAATGTCAGCAGACCGCCTGGCCAGGATAGACCAATATATTAATGACCTGATGAGCAAAAAGGCCATCCCGGGTGCCGTGGTCTTCATCGCCCGCAATGGAAAAGTGATGCTCCATAAGGCGTATGGATATAGCGATGTGGAGCGGCAGAAAGCCATGCGAAGGGACGACATATTTCGAATTGCCTCGCAAACGAAAGCCATAACAAGCCTTGCCGTTATGATGCTCGTGGAAGAAGGGAAGTTCACGCTCGATGAGCCCATTTCAAAATACATTCCCGAATTCAAAAGTCCAACCGTATTGAAAACGCTGAATTGGAGTGATACGACTTATTCCACGATACCCGCCCAGAGTGAAATCACGATCCGCCAGCTGCTCACCCACTCTTCCGGAATTGACTACGCCGGTATCGGCAGTCAGGAATTCAAAGCCATCTACGCCAAAAAGAAAATTCCCAGCGGCATTGGCAACGACAAAGACGTGCTGGCCGACCGAATGAAAGCATTGGGTACCCTGCCCCTGAAGCACCAGCCCGGCGAACAGTTCACGTACAGCCTCAGCATTGATGTGCTGGGATACCTGGTTGAAACCGTTTCCGGCATGTCACTGGATGAGTTTTTCCGCAAGCGGATATTCATGCCCCTGGGCATGAACGACACCTACTTTTATCTGCCTAAGGAAAAGCACGATCGGTTGGTGCGACTTTACTCCAACCGAAATGGCTTAGTAAAGCTGGAGGACAAGGTGTTTGACGGCGTGAACGTAGACTATCCGACACTGGCGGGTACTTACTATTCCGGTGGCGCAGGACTTAGTTCTACCATTGAGGACTACGCCAAATTTCTTCAGCTATTCATCAACAAAGGCGAATTCAACGGCGTCCGCCTCCTCAGTCGCAAGACCGTGGAGTTGATGCTGACCAACCAACTGCAACCACCGATTACGACAGCATTCGGACTTGGGTTTTCTTTGGAGACCAATGCGAATGACCACCAGTCAATTTATTCGGTGGGTTCGTTCTCCTGGGGCGGCGCATTCAATACTCAGTATTGGGGTGATCCCCGCGAAAAACTCGTAGCCCTGATCTACACGAACATTTATGGCAATACGGTAAACACGGCCGAACGCTTTAAGATGCTTACCTATGCCGCCATCATTGACTGATGTTAGTCCTTATCTGGACAGGGGAATGTCGCGGTGATAGCCGTTGGCCAGGTCATTGAAGGGCAGGTGAAGCACGAGGGTTTGCCCCTCCTCTTCAGCCGTGATATGTTCTGCATCCACGAAGTAGGGAATGCCTTTGTTATACAGCATGCGTGGAAACTGAACTTGCACGTCCTGTGATACAATTTCCGTGAGGTAATATATCATCAACTGATGGTTGTTGATCTCCATCTTGATCTGCTCCAGTGGCACGCCAGGAATGGTCACTTTTATTTCACGGTGCGTACTAAACTGCTTCATCCGAACCTTGGGTTCTGAAGTACCTCCATTCAACGTATTCATCAGGTCGATGCTCGTTAACAGCTCTTTGGGAATATTCAGATTTGCTTTCATGTGCGTATACTGTTGGTTTATCCTTCACAATTGTTGTACCTACAAGGATTCCCGCCATTCCGTCATTAAAATAGCAATGGGTTGTGTCAAACTGACTCTATTCCGGGATATTTGAGCATGGATTTCTTCGATTTGTCATACCTCTCCGGCGGTTCAGCAGTCCAGCGACGTGGATACAAATTGCTACATGATAAGCAGGTGATGGAGAATCTGGCCATCTATGATCCCGTGTTGGCAGGCACCCTGCCGCTGGATCTGTTCATAGACGGCAGCGATCTGGACATTCTGGGATGTGCCAGAGAATTGGATAATGCTGAAAAGCACCTTACTAACTTATTTGGTGGGCCGAACCTCATTACACAACAGGTTGCCGTGCGTGGCATACCTACCCTCATAGCGAATTTCAGGCTTGACGGGTTCCTGATAGAAATTTTCCTGCAAGCAGTGCCCACCCGTCAACAGGCAGGATACATTCACATGATCAATGAACATAAAATACTGAACGAAAGAGGAGTAGTATTCAGTGATCAGGTGTTACAGTTAAAGAAAAGCGGCATGAAAACAGAGCCCGCCTTTGCGCAACTACTCGGCTTGCGCGGAGATCCATACGAGGCGATGTTGCGGCCCTTCTGAAACAACGTTGCATGGAGGTGTCGCTTGTTGCATCAGGGTTGCAGGTAGTGATCATTTTTCTTTCGACACTAACAAAACACAAAACCGCACTATTACCTTTGACGAGTGGAGCATCATCATCATCACCCTCACGATCATCACCATGCCGCACCGTCGCGGGCAAGTACGGCCTTCATAGCCGGCATTGTCCTCAACCTGTTATTTGTTGTGGTGGAGGTGGTGGCAGGTTTCGCTGTTCACTCCCTCTCGCTGCTCTCCGATGCTGCGCACAACCTGGCAGACGTGGGAACATTGGCATTGTCGCTCCTCGCCTTCTGGTTGCTTCGGGTAAAGCCAAACAACAAATACACCTATGGCTTCCGCAAGACTTCCATTTTAGTTGCATTGTTTAATGCCGTAGTTCTGCTCTTCTCCATCGGAGGAATTGCTTTTGAAGCCATTCACAAAACTTTCGATCCGCCAGAATCCCTCCCCGGATTTACCATTGCTGTGGTTGCTGGCGTCGGCATCCTCATCAACGGAGTTACAGCGCTCTTTTTCTTCCGGGAGCGCAACAAGGACATTAACATCCGCAGTGCCTATCTGCATTTGCTGAGTGATGCCCTCGTGTCGGCGGGCATTGTAGTGGGCGGCATCCTGATGTACTACACCCAATGGTACTGGATCGACAATGTCTTGTCCATCATCATCGCCGGTGTCATACTCTATGGCACGTGGGGATTGTTGCGCGAAAGCTTGCGCCTCTCCCTGGATGGTGTGCCCGGGGAAATTGGCCTTGAACAAATCCGTAAAACGGTGCTGGCCATTCCCGGCGTCGCTGGCATTCACCACATTCACGTGTGGGCGATCAGCTCAACCGAGAATGCGATGACGGCCCATCTCGTGTTGCGCGATGGCACCACCCGCGGGCAAGAGCAAGAAATCAAATCAACACTCCGTCATGCCATGGAGCATGCACATATCAATCATGTGACGCTGGAAACCGAATGCGAACAGGGACCGTGTGCCGCAGAGGTGTGCGACAACTAGTCCTTAAACCTGAATTTGAAATAGATCAGAAGTCCGGATAACGCCAGGGTAACGCTATTAGCGGCCACCACCGGAAGATCGTCGCGGAGGAGGCCATAACTTAGCCATCCCAGGGTACCCAGGCAAAAAATGGAGAACATACCCAACGACAAGTCCTTCGCCGAGCGGCTCTGCCACGTCTTGATTACCTGGGGCACAAAAGCAATGGTGGTGAGGCTTCCGGCTACAAGGCCGAGGATCTTGATGGGGTCCATAGTTTTCGCGGGCGACAAATATAAATAAACCAGCGGGCGGTTGTATTTTCAGCCTGTGAACCTCCACTTTCCGTGGTTTCGCCGAAATGGCCCCATATACTTCCCGAAATCAATTCCGGGTTGGGCCATTGCTATCACCTTGGCGATCGCCGTGATTCAACGATTCATTGATATAGACCATGCATCGCACTCTGCCAGTGATACGCTGAGGAACTGGATTATTCAGCTAATGATACTTGGTTTGCTGTATCAGGCTGTAGCCTGGCTTACTTCCCGCAAAGACTAGATATCCGACCTTTTTAACTTCAGGTACGTGAAGTAATTGAAGAGGAATGTCCACACGAGGGCTGTAACCACTGACGTCAGGGTAACATAATCGCGGATCTCCTGAAGAAAATAGCGCGCAAAAGGCATGGGCACCAGGTTCATGATCGACTCCAGGGGAAAGAAAGGAACAATACCCGGAAAGTAATTGTCTACATTTTCCTTGATGATCAATTCGATCAGATATGAATTGAGCAAAAGCACAATGGTGAGTCCTGAACGATTGATCAGGGTACCCAGCATGAGGGCAAATGAGAGAAAAGCAAAGATTTCAAGGAAATAAGCGAGGAAGAACTCAATTCCGGTGAATCCATATGGGAAATCGTATTCCGGAGAATAGATAAGTCCGCACACCACGGCAATAATAAACAGACCCACGCTGCTGAGTACACTCAGTGTCACATTGGTCAGCACCTTCGAATACAGAAACTCCTCGCGGCTGAGGCCATCAATGATATTTTGTCGTATGGTGCGGTATGTAAACTCATTGGTGATGGAAATAACCACCATGATTCCCAAGCCGATTTTCAGCAACCCGCCACACCAGGCCAGGTTCTGCCAGATATCCGGAAAATGGTAGATGGGAATCCGCTGAATATTGATGTTGCCACCAAATCCTTCTATGGTACGGTCAAGCCACTTCACCAACTCCATCCCGCTCGATGCTCCGGCGATCAGGGTGATGAAGTACAATCCGCAGATTACCCAGAATGTCCGGTAATCAATCAGCTTCTTTAGATCAATTTTTAGCAGGTGCAGCATGGTCGGCTTCAGCTAAGATTTCAAGAAATTGTTTTTCCAGGCTCTTCTTCTGGGTGACGAGGTGTGTTGCCGTCACTCCCTTCTCAAACAGATAGCGATTGATGTCATTCGCATGAAATCCCGGTTTCATCTTCACGACAAACTGTTGGGTCTCCCGCTTCATCGAAAGGGTGCCTTCAAAAGATTCAAGTATCAGCGCCAGGTCATCATGGTACGCCATGACCTCCACGCTTTCCTCTCCTTTGCCTACATCATCCACGGGACCGCTGTGCACCAGGTTCCCCTTGCGAAGGATGGCAAAGTGAGTACACACCTTTTGCACTTCGTCGAGCAGGTGACTGGCCAGAATAATGGTTTTACCATCGTTCGCAATACGGCGGATGATATCCCGTATCTCTGCAATACCCATCGGATCCAGGCCATTGGTAGGTTCATCGAGAATAAGCACAATGGGATCATTGAGCAACGCCGAAGCAATGGCCAGGCGTTGTTTCATACCCAGGGAATATGTTCTGTATTTATCTTCTTGCCTGCCCGAAAGTTCCACCAAGGCAAGTACCTTTTGAACGTTTTCCGGAGGTGCTTCCTTGATCAGGCACATCAATTCCAGGTTCTTGCGGCCACTGAGGTAAGGATAAAATATCGGATGCTCCAGCACCGCACCAATCTTCTTTCGCAGGTGATGAGTCGGTGGTTGTCCAAACCAGGAGAAACTTCCCACGGTAGGATTGATCACCCCCATAAGCATGCCTAGGGTGGTAGTTTTTCCGCTGCCGTTGGGTCCCAGCATACCAAACACCTGACCGCGCTGAATTTCCAGATTCAGGTTATTCACCGCGCACAAGCGACCAAAATTCTTGGTCAGCCCCTGAATGGTTAATACGTTTTCCAAGTTTGGATTGAATTAATGATCAGATTCTTCCTTCTCATCCTTTTCGTCCTTGCCATTCTTGCGTTTGGTAAAGGCTTTGACTCTGCCGGTGACCTCCTGGCTGCTGTCGATCATGCTGAAGAGCGAGCCGGCCTTCGTGACATCCAGCGTGCCGATCATATCGAGCACCATCAGGTTCGTTGAATCATTCACCAAAATAACCGTTCTCAGCTTCTCACCTTTCTTATCGCGGATAAAGACTTCCAGATTCCGGCCTTCATAACGGGCATTCATGACCGACTCGTAGGACTCCGCTTTATAGTCGGTTTTGATTTTAAGAAATTCAGCCGGTGCAAGCCTGCCTTCCTTCTTCTCAATCATCAAAAACTTAAGCTTCTCAATGTTCCTCACCAATTCATCAAATTCCTTGTTGTCAGCCTGGTTAAGCATACGCAACGTGTTCTTATAGAAGAAGAGCACAAAGCCGTCTTCGTACTTCTTCTGAAGAGCCTGCGTAGTCTCCGCCTGGCCAAAGGCAGTGACCGCTGCAAACAAACCAATTACTGTAAGAAACTTTTTCATGTGATTATCGGGCACCCGCCTTTACAAAGTTATTCTTTGCCAGCCATTCTGTATCAACATTACCTTTCATTTCCATGGCCACCACTTCTTCATCGTTTGCCACTAATACGAAATAACGGTTCGACTGGTTGCTGTCCGGACGCATATAAACGGTAACCCGGTCCTTGCCATTTCGCACTTCCGTCATCTCATCAAAAGCATCCTTGCGGAGCACGCTGCGAAATCCATCTACGGAGAGCCCTTGTCGCTCAAATGCCTCCTGCGGGATAACCATCAGCCTGACCTGATTTACAGAACGAAGCATCTCACGGGCCTCCAGATCATCTGAAGTGGCCAGTTTCATGACCACACGCAGGAAAATGCCTCCTATTTTCAGGGTGTGCACGTCTGCGGCGCCGTGGAACTTCTCACGCAGCTTCTCAAAACTCCTGCTTTGCGCAAAGGTTGCCTGGCTGAAAACCACCAGGGTCATCAGGATCAATATCTTTTTCATTGTGTAGAGATTAATCAAGCCCCGTCGTGATGGACACAACGGGGCCTGATATGGCTAATAGGATTGATTATTCCTGCTCATTCTTCTTGTCGCCATCGTTCTTGTCAATCTTGTGGAGTTGATCAAGGCCGTCGATGTTCATCTTGTTGCCAATCTTACCGATCTTCTTCAGGTCGATGTCGCCAAACAGGCTGAGCATTTTGAAATCATCGTTACCTGCTGCGATCATGAGCAATTCACTGATTTTACCAGGGCTGGTCTCGCGGATCAGAAACTTCATGTCCTGGTCTTTATCGCGAACGAACATCAGCTCCTCGTAATCTTTGGGAATGGCTGACAGCGCTTCCTTGTACAATTCACGGGAATTGCGCGCATTGTCTTTGGCCAGGATACGAAGTCCTTTGATGCGGCTGATGGCATCCAGCACTTCCTTATCTTCCGGATTCTTCACTTCCATGTTGGTAATCAGGCCAAACATCTTGCTGCTGACCGTTACCTGGGTGAATTCAGGATCATCCTGATACTTGTTAAAGAATTTTGTTACAGCATCACCCTGCGCCCTGGCCGTTACGGCCATCACCACCATCACCACTGCTAACACTACCTTTTTCATATACTTGTTGTTAAAATGATTGCTTGATTAAATACTTGTTTTGTCGGCTGCCTTGCCCTGAATTTTCTTTTCTGCTTCGTTGAACATCTTTATTTTACTAGCTTCATGTCGTGCCTTACCGAAGGTATTTCCAATCATTTGCAGTGCCTTCTTTGTCTCTTCAAAGGCCAGCTGCGGATCGGTATACGTGTCCTGCACTTCCTGCGGGTATGATTTCCTGATCTCCTGTCGAACGAAAAATGTCGCGACCACCAACACCAACACGCCGGCTGCGATGCGGGCCACCTGGGTTATGGTTACCAGGCTGATGATCTTACCTCCACGACGACGCTGCAACTCCTTTGTTACGGCCGGTTCAAAATTTTCTTCCAGTTTTTTTTGCTTCTCCATTTCGAAGAACCGGAACAACCGGGCTGCCTCCTGCATGTCTGCCGGAATGTGATCACCCTGAAAATAGCTGCGAAGCGCCTGCTCCTCCTCCAAAGAGGTTTCGCACTTCCAATAGCGTTCCAGCAAGTCGCCGATTTGATTACGAGAGTCCATATGCACTTATTTTTTGCAATTGTTCGCGCACCGATTGACGGGCACGAAACAAATTCACCTTCACCTGATTCATGTCCAACTCCAGAATATCTGCGATCTCCTGGTAACTGTATCCTTCCACATCGCGCAGGTGCATCACCTGTCGCTGCTTGTCCGGAAGGCTGGCCATTAGTTCTCCTATACGCTTCATACTTTCCGATAATTCAACCGAATCCAACGGCGAGTGGGTATCGCCCTGTACATACAGGCCTCTTTCGATAGACTCCTCGGGGCGTCGTTGTTGCGCCCGCAAGCGGTCCAGCGACAAATTGCGCGTCACCCGCATGCACCAGGCTTCCATATTCTGGATCTGATCCAACTGCTCCCGCCCGCTCCATACTTTGATCAGCACCTCCTGCACCACGTCCTTGGCATCATCACTGCTGCCCAGGAGGCGAAAGGCAAACCGGAATAGTTTGTTCTTCACCGGGAAAACACGATCCTGAAAAGTCTGCAAGTCCATTGGGTTACAATAGCCAGACGCCCGGCCAGGGGGTTTGTTACAACAGAATCCACAATTTAGTCATAACAGCCTCAAAACCGCGAATTCAGGTATTTTTAGCGCGCTATTGATTATTTTTCGGCTAAGCAACTATTAGTCAGATTAGACTGTTGTATCTACAACAATGAATCGAAACGAATTTTTTCATCAAACCGCCCTCGGACTCCTTGCCATGAACTCATTAAATGACCTCAGGAAATTCTCTGATACCCTCGACGACCAGGCTACACGGCTGCCCGCCTTGTTTGTGGGGCATGGCTCGCCCATGAACGGCATTGAAGACAATAGCTTCTCCTCACAATGGGAAGCATTGGGCAAGACCCTGCCTGTACCCGCGGCGGTACTCTGTATCTCTGCACATTGGTTTACCCGTGGCACGCACATCACGGCGATGGAAAACCCGAAAACGATCCATGACTTTTATGGATTTCCGCAAGCCCTCTTCGATGTGCAATATCCTGCCCCGGGCAACCCGGCTCTCGCAAAAGAAACCGCCGCGATGATCCACAAGACGACCGTAGGACTGGATCATGAATGGGGCCTGGATCATGGCACCTGGAGTATTGTGAAGCGGATGTACCCCAAAGCGAATATTCCAGTATTGCAATTGAGCATTGACTATACCCAAAAACCTTCGTTCCATTATGAGTTGGCCAAAGAACTCAGTGCCTTGAGAAGAAAGGGAGTGTTGATCATTGGCAGTGGCAACATGGTTCACAACCTCCGCATGATCGATTGGCATAATCCGGAAGGCGGTTTTGACTGGGCGGTGGAAATGAATGACACGTTTAAGCGACTCATCACCAACCGCGATCATCAGGCATTAATCCAATACGAGGCATTGGGTACCGCGGCACGGTACGCCATTCCTACGCCTGAACATTACCTGCCCCTGCTGTATGTACTGGGACTGCAGGAGAAAAATGAATCCGCCTCTTTCTTCAACGACAAGAGTGTGATGGGTTCGTTGACCATGACTTCCGTAAAAATTGCCTGAGCATGGACGCAAGCAACGACAAGATTATCATCTTTAGTGCTTATGATACGCCCATTCAGGCCAACCTCGCCAAGACCAAACTGGACGCCTATGGTATCCCCTGCTTCCTGACCGAAGAGAATTTTACCGGGTTCTTTCCTTTGCGCAACCAGATATTCCCGGGTGTGCGCCTGCACATCTTCGAGAAAGACAAAGCGCAGGTAGAAGAAATACTGACCGACGAAACAGACTAGTTTCCTGACCTACTTCCAGAAGCCAAATCTATAGGAAGCAAACAAGGCTTTCGCTTCATACATTCGGCCATTCTTGACGGTCCACTCCACCCGACGGATGTCACTGATATTTTTCACCGGGTCGCCATCCACAAGAATGAGGTTAGCCTGCTTACCAACTTCAATGGTACCCAGTGAAGCCGACTTACCTGCTACCTGAGCAGATAACAGGGTAGCTTTGCGCAGGACTTCTGCATTGGGAACTCCGGCTTTTGCATACAACTCCAATTCGCGATGGAGCGCAAATCCAGGGAAGTCATCCGTTCCGGGAAGAAAGGTGACTCCGTTGGCATGAAACAACTTTATCATTTCCATCATTCGGGCAAATGACTCTCTGTAGGCGGCTTCATTGCCTTTCATCGTCGGCAAGCCGCCTCGATACAG